>NZ_KV805037.1:0-13963 GCF_001811515.1 Corynebacterium sp. HMSC076G08
CCCCGACGTGTCTACTTTCCGGGGGTCAGGCCCTAGTCGTCTTCTTCATACGAGTGAGATTCCATTTGTACCCGTATGAAAAACGCCATTTTTCGAATCGGATCGCCGTCACAAGAAACAGTCCTTGCCAGACTGAAATCGATTGACGCGGGATTAAGGCGTTGACGCTTCCACAGCAGCCTGCCCCACAGTGATGCTTGCCGACGCCGGACGCCCACCCTTCGACTGCGCCCGCACCCGAATATCCACACCAGTAATGCGGCCCGTACCACGAGCAATGCCATGAAAAGCCTGAATATCGCCCGTGACAGTCAGCGCAGGAGACGGCACCGTCGCGCCAACCATCATCAGTGCTGCCCGACCTTTGCGCAGCTTGCCCAACAGTGGACGGCACCGCACCGGAGAGAGAGCAAGCGCCACTGGCGAGCGATACACAACCAAGTCCAGCCCCTCCGTGAGCACCGCGGCAACACCCAAAGGGTCCACCCCTGGATCCGACACAGCGATAATGCGGCCCAGATACTTCGGGTCAATTCCGGCATAAGACAATTCCGGCCACCCCACCACACCGGCGTGACCACCTGCTTCCACAACGTGGAGAAGCATCTCCGCAACCAGCGCCGGTGTATCGCTCATATGTGTGACAGCATGGCGCGGTAGACCACCGCCAGGAAGCAGAAATCGAAACTGCTCACCGAGCGAAACCACATCTTCGCTGCCTGTGATCTTCTGTGCGAAGCCGGTACCATCCCCATCACCACCAGGGACAGCACCGCCGATCTGCGCCATTTTGGAGCGGAGCTGGGCGATCTGTTCAGCGTGCGCAGAACCACTGGAGCCCGTCGATACCGTCGATGCCGCCAGGTCCACCTCCGCGACCGTCTTGCGAACACTTGTTCCACTCACGGAAGCTGATTATGCTCCGCGGGCGAACCAAGGTCAATTGAAATTATCGAACATATTTTCTATCGCAGGTCATATGGTAGCGTCCACCTCCATGTACGCCTACGACGTCCGCACCCGGACCACCCCAATCCCCACTCCGCTCATCGTCAGAGTCATGGGAACTGTGGGCGTCGCCGGATCCATCGCAGTCATGGTCTCCCAGCTCGCGATCGGCCCCAAACTCCTCATCGCGCTCGGATGCGTTGCCCTTGCTGTCGCCATCACTTTGCTCCACCCCTACCGGGGCGAGATGAGGGCATTCGCGGAAGAGAAGCGGGTAAGTACGGTGCCGTCGATAAGCATGCTCGTGCCGTTAATGCTTTGGTGGCTGGCGCTCATGCTCGCACCTCTCGCGCAATGGCCAGCCTGGGGAGTCACGCTCACATTCGCGCTCGTTGCTGGCGCTGCGTGGGTACTGTACCCGCATGTCGACGGCTCCCGTCGCCTCGCATACGCCGACTAGCAACGCACGCTGGCTAGCAACGCACGCCGACTAGCAACGCACGCCGACTAGCAACGCACGCTGGCTAGCAGCGCTCCCCGACTAGTAGTTCTCGCCGACTAGTAGTTCTTGCTGCGTTGCACGAAACCTGAATCCACAGGCCCTGGATAAGCTAATCCAGGGCCTTAAGTGCACAAACCAGTACACAAGCAGTGCCGATATTCAGGTTTTAGGAAGAAACCTGAAATCACAACGAGGCTACTCGACGCGCTGACGAAGATCGAAGGCGGCGAAACCTCCCTGAACAGGGACTTCAAAGAGGCCAGCGGCATTGTCTACGCCAGCGAATTCAGGTTTCATGCAAGGATCTCTCGATCCTCCCCCTAGACCCGTGCCATTTAGCCAGCGAGCTTTGCCCGCCAAATGCATACTTGAGCCATGGACACCAACAGCTCGTTTCAGGCCATGTGGGACACGCGCCCGCCACGGATCCCCAAAGAACAAGGTGGCAACCCACTAGTCGGTGGCATCTGTGAGGGCATCGGTGCGCGTTATAACGTCGATGTGACCTTCGTCCGCGTCGTTTTTGCTGTGCTGGCGCTCATCATCGGCGGCGGCATTTTCCTGTACCTGCTGTGCTGGTTCACCATGCCGCGTTTTGGCACGCAGACATCCCCCGCACAGGCGATCTTCACACCGAAAGAACGTCTGAGTCCTGTTGTGCTCAGAGACCGCAGCACAGGCTGGCTGTTGTTGATCGGATTGCTGATCTTCTTCCCGTCCGTCACGCTGGGCACGGATCCCAGGGCAGTATTAGCGCCGCTGGCAGGAATCTTCACCGGGTTTGTCGCGTGGTGGCTTCTGCATCAGCGCACGCCAACGCCGCCACCTTCGCTTGGAGTGCATTACAAATAAAACGAGTGGATCTCGATTACATCGGGGCCTTAGCTTCGCTCCAAAAGCCCAGGTAAAAATTCTCACCTGAGGCAGCTATGTAATCGAGATCCACTGACTATTTAGCATCAACTATTTAGCACTAACTATTTAGCGCTGGCACTTAAATCCTGGGTGTCAGCGCTAAAAGCTGGTTACTCCCACTCGATCGTGGCTGGCGGCTTGGACGTGATGTCCAGCACGACGCGGTTGACGTCCTCAACCTCATTGGTGATGCGGGTGGAAATGGTCTCCAGCACCTCGTACGGGATGCGGACCCAGTCAGCGGTCATGGCATCCTCGGAAGCAACTGGACGCAGGACGATCGGGTGGCCGTAGGTGCGGCCGTCGCCTTGGACGCCGACGGAGCGAACGTCGGCAAGCAGGACGACCGGGCACTGCCAGATCTGGTCGTCGAGGCCAGCCTTGGTTAGCTCCTCACGAGCGATCGCATCGGCTGCGCGAAGGGTTTCCAGGCGCTCCTCAGTAACCTCACCGATGATGCGAATACCCAGGCCAGGGCCCGGGAAAGGTTGACGGTTCACGATCACCTCGGGCAGGCCGAGTTCACGGCCAACGGCGCGGACCTCGTCCTTGAACAGCAGGCGGAGGGGTTCGACGAGTTCGAATTCGACATCGTCAGGCAGGCCACCGACGTTGTGGTGGCTCTTGATGTTGGCGGTGCCGGATCCGCCGCCGGACTCGACAACGTCCGGGTACAGGGTGCCCTGAACGAGGAAGTCGACGGGTGCGTCGTCACCAGATTCGGTGAGCACACCAGCAACGGCACGCTCAAAGGAGCGGATGAATTCTGCACCGATAGCCTTGCGCTTGGCTTCCGGCTCGGTGACACCAGCGAGCTTGCCCAGGAAGGCTTCGCGCTCGTCGACGGTGACCAGCTTCGCGCCTGTAGCAGCCACGAAGTCGGTCTCGACCTGCTCGCGCTCGCCCTGACGCAGCAGGCCGTGGTCGACGAAGACACAGGTGAGTCGGTCACCGATTGCGCGCTGGACCAGTGCAGCAGCGACAGCGGAGTCCACGCCGCCGGACAGGCCGCAGATGGCGCGGCCGTTGGGGCCGACTTGTTGCTTGACTGCGTCGATAAGCTGTTCCGCAATATTGGAGGCGGTCCAGGTCTGCTCGAGGCCTGCGATCTCGGTGAGGAAGCGCGTGAGCACCTCTTGGCCGTGCGGCGAGTGCATGACCTCCGGGTGGTACTGGACGCCGGCCATGCATAGATCAGCGTTTTCGAATGCGGCGACTGGTGCGCCTTCCGATGAAGCGGTGACCTCGAAGCCAGCTGGTGCCTCGGTGACGGAATCGCCGTGGCTCATCCATACCGGGTGGTTGGTCTGCAGGCCGTGGTGAAGTACGCCGCCGCGCACGTTCATTGCGGTGCGACCGTACTCGCGGGAGCCGGTCTTGGCCACGGTGCCGCCGAGCGCCTGAGTCATCACCTGGAAGCCGTAGCAAATGCCGAAGGTGGGCAGCCCCAGCTCGAAAATTGCCGGGTCGAGCTGCGGAGCACCGTCCTCGTAGACGGATGAGGGACCACCGGAGAGCACGAGAGCCACCGGGTCCTTGGCTTTCAATTCTTCTGCGGAAATCGTGTGCGGAACGACCTCCGAATAGATCCGGGCCTCACGCACGCGTCGTGCGATGAGCTGCGCATATTGCGCGCCGAAGTCCACGACGAGGACGGGGCGCGGGTGAGCGTTTGCGGGTGGGGTCTGCTCTGGTGCATTCGAGGTGGTAGTCACGGATTCAGAGTCTAACTCATGGCCTGGATAGACTGAACAGTCGCGACTGTGCAGGGCGGATTAGCGGTTCAGGGCGGCGTCGATAAGCGTGCTCCCGGAAGGTAAGTAGAGTTGAACGCATGTCGGTGAGCGAATTATCCACTTCGACCCAGAACTATTTGAAGGTCATCTGGAGTCTCACGGAATGGTCAGCGGAACCCGTGACGGCAACCCTGATTTCGAAGCAGACGGGGCTGCGGATGTCGTCGGTCTCGGATGCTGTGCGCAAGCTCGCCGCACAGGGGTTGATCGTGCACGCCCCGTACGGCTCGGTGGAATTGACCGAGAAGGGCCGCGGGTACGCAGTGGACATGATTCGGCGCCACCGGCTCATCGAGACGTTCTTGGTGGAGACTCTCGGGTACACGTGGGACGAAGTGCACGATGAAGCGGAGCACTTAGAGCACGCAGTCTCTGACTACCTGGTGGACAGGCTGGACAAGCTGCTCGGCCACCCCACCCGCGACCCGCACGGGGATCCGATCCCGACCGCCGACGGTACGGTGCCCGCTTTGGACGCATGCCGCCTCACGGATGCTGGGGCGGGCGCCGGTGCAGCGGGGACGACGGTCACTGTCGAGCGGATCTCCGATTCGGACCCGACCCTGCTGAAGTTTTTCGAGGAGAATGGCATCGTTGTCGGCGCCGTCCTCACGGTCACTGAAGGCGCACCGTTTTCCGAGTCGCTCGATGTGAAGGTGGACGGGGCAAAGAACTCAGTTCCGCTCGGCCGCACCGCTACCGATGCGCTGTTCGTCTCCAATTAGCCGTGCCGTTCCGCCCCGGCGCGCACGCGCTGTGACGATCCCTTGGCTCGGGCTGAACAGGTACACCAGCAGGAATGCGATCCCCTGCGCCATGACCACGAGTCCGCCAGGCGAAGCGTCGAGGTAGTAGCTCGCGTACAGCCCCGCGACGGAGCATACGGTGGCCACCGCAGGAGCGATCAGCAGCATGCGGCCGAAACTGTCGGTCAAAAGGTGCGCGGTCGCACCCGGAATGATCAGCATCGCCACCACGAGGATCACCCCGACGGCTTGCAGCCCCACCACGCAGGTGAGCGCGAGCAGGGCGAGCAACACTGCCCCAATCAGCTTCGGCCACAGACCAATCGCGTGAGCATGCACGGGATCGAAAGCGAAAAGCGTGAAATCGCGGCGCTTGAGCACGAGCACGGCCAGCGTGGCCACGCCCAAAACGAGGATCTGCACGAGATCAGCTTTGGAGACGCCGAGCAGGTTACCGAAGATAATGTGATTGAGGTCGGTGTGCGAGGGCGTGACGGAGATGAGCACGAGCCCGAACGCGAAGAGCGTCGTGAAGACGATTCCGATCGCAGCGTCTTCTTTGACCCGGCTCGTATCACGCACGACACCGATCAATCCCACGGCGAGGAAGCCGAAGACCACTGCCCCGAGAGCGAAGGGAACGCCCGCGATATACGCCAGCACCACGCCGGGGAACACTGCGTGGGACACGGCATCGCCCATCAGCGACCAGCCGACGAGGACCAGCCAGCACGACAGCACCGCGCACACGATGGAGGAAATCAGGCTCGTGGCGAACGCGCGGACCATGAAGTCGTAGGCGAACGGGTCGACAAGAAAAGAGATCATCGTTTCATCACATCCAGTCCAAAGGCAGCGGCGAGATTATCGGGTTGCAGGACATCCTTGGGCGAGCCGTGCATGAGCACATGCCGGTTGAGCAGCATCGCTTCATCAGCCAGCTCAGGTAACGCAGGGAGGTCGTGCGTGGACACGAAGACGGTGGCACCGCCGTCTGCAAGCTCGCGGAACAGCCGGGTCATTGTCGCTTCGCTGCGCTTATCGACGCCCGCGAAAGGCTCGTCCAGCAGCATGATCCTCGCCCCCTGGGCAATGCACCGGGCAACAAAGGCGCGTTTCCGCTGGCCGCCGGAAAGTTGACCGATCTGACGTGAGGCATAGTCCGTGAGCTCCACACGCTCGAGTGCATGGTTGACGGCTTCGATATCAGCCCGGCGAGGCCGGCGCGTGAAACCGAGTTGTCCGTAGCGACCCATCATGACCACCTCCCGCACGCTGACCGGGAAATCCCAGTCCACTGCCTCGCGCTGAGGCACGTACCCGAGCACACCGGTGCGGCGGGCAACCGCGGGGTCATCTCCGTTGACGGCGACGGTCCCGGAATCCGGCCGGGTCTGCCCCATGATCGTTTTGAATAGCGTAGATTTCCCGGATCCATTCATTCCGACGAGTCCGCACACGCGTCCCGGCGCAATCTCGAGGGATGCACCGTCGAGCGCGAGCACGCTCCCATAGTGAACGGTGACATCGTGCACGGATATCGCGGGAGTCGCATTCGACGAAACGGCCGCCGCGGCTGATGACGTTTCCTGTTGCACCGTGACACCTACTTCTTACCCGTCAACGCCTGCGTGATCACGTCGGCGTCGTGCTTGATCAAGTCGAGGTAGGTCGGAACCGGACCGTCTTTCTCCGAAAGGGAGTCGACGTACAGAGTGCCGCCGAAGGTGGCGTCGGTTGCATCAACTACCTGCTGCATCGGTGCGTCCGAGACCGTGGACTCGCAGAATACGGCCGGCACGTCGTTCTCCTTGACGAATTCGATGGCACGGGTGATCTGCTGCGGAGTTGCCTCATTCTCGGAGTTCACGGCCCAAATGAACCGTTCCTCCAGACCAGCGTCGCGTGCCATGTAGGAGAATGCGCCCTCGCACGTCACCAGTGCGCGATGCTGCTCAGGCAGGTTCGCCAACTCAGTGACCATGCCGTCCTGGACCTCTTGCAGCTCCTTTTTGTACTGCTCGCCGTTCTGCTTGAAGTCCTCAGCATGGTCCGGATCGAGTTCGCTGAAGGCGGTGACCATATTGTCCACGTACTTCTCCACCTCGACCGGGCTCATCCACGCGTGCGGGTTCGGTTTGCCCGCGCCCTCGTCCTCGGTGATGTCGATCGGGTCCACGCCGTCGCTGACGGTGACGTGGGGCGCGTCGACGTCCTCGACGAATTGCGCGAACCAGTTCTCCAGGTTCAGGCCGTTATCCAGAATGAGGTCGGCATCCGACGCGCGGCGGATATCAGCCGGCGTGGGCTCGTAGCCGTGGATCTCCGCCCCCGGCTTCGTCAAAGAATCCACAGTCAAGTGTTCCCCCGCGACATTCTGGGCGATGTCCTGGATCACAGTGAAAGTGGTCAGCACTTTCGGCTTTCCGCCGTCTGCACGATCCTCCTCCGGCGCGCACGCTGTGAGCGCCGCCGCGAGAATCATCGCCATCATCGCGGCTGCTGCCACGAACAGTGCCGATCGCGACTCCCGCTTTTCCGACCGAACCATTGAGTTTTCCTTTCCTGAAAATGCATTCGCCAAGGCTGTTCCATAAGTTACGCCTAGACGTACTTTTTATTCTGGACAAACTTTAGTCGGACTTACAGGAGAGTCAAGATGAATCGGCTGTGACATACGCCTCACCCCGTAGACATGAAAAACGCCCGGGGGATCATTGAAGTTCCACCGGGCGTTGTCGGCCGCGAAAGTGCGCAGCTAGCTCGAGAGGGTGATATCCACCTTCTGGAAGCTCTTGATATCGGTGTAGCCACACTTCGCCATGACGCGGCGCAGACCGCCGGCGAGGTTGTGCCCACCCCAGGTACTGGTGCTCGGGCCGTGGAGGATGGTCTGCAGGCTCGGGCTGTTGTCGCGGAGGTGCTTCACAACATCCTCGGTAGAAACCGCGTCGTCGAGGCCCCAGCCGAAGCTGAATCCACCGAAATCGATGTGCAAAGAAATCCCGGATTTCTACACCAGTGAGGTGGACGGGCGCGAAGTAAAACGTCCGCGCTATGTCGCACGCGACTACGAGGAAGCGAAACAATACTTCGAAGAGGCAATGCGTTGGCTTGCCGAGAACTTCATCCCCGGCGGCATCGATGCTGTGGCCGGAGGGGATATGAATTTTGACGAGAGCACACCGCATAGCCAGTTCCAGGCCGATAGCTTCTCCCCGAAGCCCGATGATCCGTCAAAGCTCCGCTGTAGGCCAGGTATCGCGTACAACACTGACACCTCGGTCAGGTACAAATCTGGCCCAAAAAAGGGTAAACAGATCTCGGGTAATCAAAAAATGATCGACGCGCAGCGCGGACTCCGTGAACACATGCACGCGCTCGGCTACCCAGTAGAACTGGAAGTCTCCGAACGTCACGATGAATCCCTAAACCTCGACCGCTACACGGAGCAGCAGGATCGTGAACGCGACCTTGCCAACCGCGAGGATGAAGTAGAAGTCAAGCGCCGTTCCGTACACCGCGACATGGACGCGATTGATCGTGACCGCGAGCAAGCAGCAAAAGAACTGGAACAGGCCCAGGCGGACCGTGAAGCAGCGCGAAGTGTACAGGAGAACGCTGAACAGCAGGCTCGCGAGGTTGCAGAGCGTGTGTTGCGTGAAGCACGCGAGAAGGCTGAGCAGGACGTCGAGCAGATCCGTAGCGATGCACAGGCTGCGGCTGAGCAGACAGTAGGGCTGGCCGAAGCTCAAGCAGATGAGCTGCTGGACCGTGCCGAAGAGGTCAACAGCGCTGCAGAGGCCAAGCTCAAGCGTGCAGAGCAGGAGGCTGAAACGATCCGCAGCGAAGCACGCAAGGAAGCCGAGCGAGACGCAGAAAAGACCCGTAGCGAGGCCACACGAGACGCTGAGAGCACTCGTAGCGAAGCACAACGTGATGCTGTGGCCATCCGCAGCGAGGCCACGCGTGAGCGTGAACAGCTGGCCAACGAACGTGCAGCCCTGGACAGTGAGCGTGAAGCCTTTGACACGGAGAAACGCGCATTCACCGAAAGCCTCGAAGCGCGCCGCGCAGCTGCAGAAGAGGAAGCCGCCATCATTATCGAGGAGGCAACGCAGTCTCTGCAAGAGATTTCCCACGTAGACCGGGACTTCCTGCATGTCGAACTCGATAACGACCCTGAGATGAAGCAGCGGTATCGGGTTGCTGTTGAGCAGCGTATCCAGCAGGAACGGACCGCCGCACGCCGCCGTGCTCAGGAACGAACCAACAAGCGCCGCCAGCAGCAACAGCGCGACCGCGATGGTGGCATGGAGCTGTAGCAGCTCGCCACACGCCTTGTACGGCCCTGTAGCGGCCTAGCCGGGTGTCGCCGGGGTCAGTGCCCAGAGACAGCGCTAAAACCGCTCTAATTCAGCGAAAATCGAAGAATTAGAGCGGTTGTTTTGTGTAGCGGTAATCCTGTAGTGCTGTGAAATAGCGCGTGTAGTGGCGTGTTTGTTGTGCTGTTGATTGTGTAGTAGAGGTACGTGGCTACAGTGCCGTTAAGTGGACAGTAGATGAGTACGTAGAGAGTGCAGCGAAAGTGCCTGCAGAATGTGATGCAGAGTTACAGCGTCATTTAAGTAGTCAATAAACGTGCTAATGAAATGACATGTAATTTAACTGCGCAGTAAATGTGCCAATGAAGTGGCGTGTCATTAAAAGTGTCATTTAAGTGGTCGACGAAGTGACACACCACTTAACTGCGCAATAAACGTGTCAATTAAGTGACGCGCCACTACAGGGTGCAGTGAAGTGATTGATCCAGCGGCGTGTAGATGTGTCAGTGCAATGCGCAGCGAAATGGCGTGTTTGTTGCACGGTAAAACAGCGCGTGTCGTGGTGCGTGTATTGCGCTGTGAAATGACGGTGCCCCAGAGCAGGCGCGGTAGCGATCCCCTACCGGACGGCAACGGCGTCATGCGCGGTTTGTACTGAAAAAATAACCCCGCAGGTTTCCCTGCGGGGTGTTGTGGTTAGAACGGCACTTCTTCAGTGTCGTTGGCGGCGGTGCCAGCGCCGTTCTCACGGCGTGCAGCGCGGGCTGCAGACTCTTTCTTCGAGTCGATGAGCTGCACCGTATCGATGCGTGCGATCAGCGGGTAGTGCTTCACGCCATCCTTATCGGTGTAGTTGTCCGTCTTGAGCGAGTAGCTGACCGCGACCCGGTCACCAGCGCCGATGCAGCCGAAGACACCGAGGTTCTTAGCGTCCTGCACGTAGCCGGTGAGTTCCACGATCTCAGACTCCACCTTGCCGGTGTTCTTGTTCTTGAACGTATTACGCGCGTAGACGTTGAGCTTCACGGTAGCGCCGCCGTTTGCGTGCTCAAAGATCTTCGGCTCGCGAGCGGTGTTGCCAACAATGGTGCCGGAGTTGAATGGGTTAGACATGATGATTTCTCCTTTTGAGTGAGTGTGAATTGTCTTTCAATTGTGTGTTTGAGCAGCGGCTTTGCTGCTGCTGAGAAAAGTGCTGTTACAGCACGGCCCAGGGCAGTACTTGCCCTTCTGCTTCCAGGTCGCGTAGCTCTTGGGTTGCACCAGGATCAGCGTCCTCGCCGTCTATGCCGTCGCTCATCAGGTAGAGCAGCTCCAGGTCTTCGTGCGTGTAGTGGTACATGAGTGCCTCCTTGTGGATCGGATATTCAATCCGTTCTTGGAGACAGCTCTGCTGGCTAGAAGTTGCTCCCCTGCTTGTAGAAGATGTGTGTCTTCCCTGGTCATGGCCATGCTGAAAAAGAAAACCCCGCTGCAGCATTAACTGCAACGGGGTAAGAGACTTAAGCATCGAACAGGAGGTAATGTGCTTTCGACGCGCCCTGTTTGACGCTCGTGATGAGCTTGCTGCCTAGGCCGAGGCTGATGGATCTGGCCACCAGGTTCGGAAAGTTCTCGGTATCACTTAGCTCAGTGGCTTTATGAGCAGCTACACCGGCCAGGCCAGTCTGCCCAGTGGCTTGTGCGAGTACAGCGACGGTAGCGGTTATCTGCGAGCGCATCTTGAGCCAGTCTCGTGGCACGACACACATAAGAGTTTCTGCGAACGCCAGACCCTTCTCAGGCTCGTCCAGCAGTGCGCCGAGCAGTGGATCACGCAACATGGGAGTCGTAAAACACCTCAGCGCAGCACGGATGGCCTGTGTATCGGTGGGGTCAGAGACACCCTTTGCAGCCTTCTCGTACTCATGCTGTAGATCGTCACGGAGAAAATGTATCTCATTCTCGTACCCCTCGACGTCGGCGATGATGTTTCGGTATACAGCGTCGTCGATACCGTGAGCTGTGCTGTCCAAACGCTCTTCTAGCTCTGCGCGAGACAGCGCTGGAAGCTGCCCAGTGTCCAACACCATCTGCTGCAGCGCAGCAGAGCCGGCGACCTCGCTGACAACCCCGGTGCGCGGTGCTGAGAGGCTCAGTTGCTGATACACAGTCCACCAACCGGTCCCAGAAGTAAGCTCGGGAACCTGCACGATCGCAAGCACGGTCGGCAGAGGTGAGTCTTCGCTGAGCAGGAATTCTGCCAGGTCATCTGCTGCTGAGGGGTCCGCGTTTATCACGTAAGCGATAACAGCGTCAGCGTTGACGCGGCCAGACCATGCAGCGAACTGCGATTGGTTGGCGGTTAGCGTCTGCACGGCGTCATCGAGGTCGAGCCTGGCGAGAGGGCCTAAGTGCAGGCCAGGGGTGTCACTGTTGCGGTCGAAGAACGCGAGCACCAGCGAGTTCTGCGGGTAAAAGCCCAGGATACCGGGGATGTTGGCGAGAATATCGCCGTGAGATGTAAGCGTTTGCGAATAGGTGGACATGAGCACTCCTTGCCAAATACGGGATGTGTGTGGTCAATCCCGTATTTGGCCCCGGCTGTGCCGGGCAGTGCTATTACCGCGCCCTGCAGCACCCCCACGTACTCAGTGCGTCGCTAGCGCTCGCCTGGTGCTTGCTTGCAGGGTGTGCGCGCTAGCGACGCAGCCCTCGTGATAGGTCTCGGCTGTTATGCGTCAGCCTCAAGGCGCTCGATGGCTCTGTAGATGGTCGGCCTGGACACGTTGAACGTCCTCGCCACTGCACTGACGGACTTACCACCGTCGATGAGTTCCTTGGCAACCTGGGCTTGCTCGTTAGTGAGCTTCGGTTTCGGCCCGGCGACCCTGCCCTGGGCGCGGGCGTGCGCTACGCCTTCACGGGTGCGCTGGATCAGCAGGTCTCTTTCCCACTCAGCGAGAGAGGCCATGACGTTAATGACCACTTTGTCAGCAGGACGCGACGTGTCCAGCGCGGGTTCGAGCACTTTCACGTTGATATCACGTTCCGCCAAGTCAGCGATAGTATTCACCGTCTCAGCGAGGCTGCGACCAAGACGGTCGAGCCTGGTCACAACCAGCGTGTCGTCGGGGCGCATATACGCCAGCGCGTCATCAAGGCCGGGGCGCTGCCACTTCGTGCCCGAGATCGTATCTGTGTAGATGTGGTTTTCATCGCAGCCAGCGTCGATGAGCGCCTCACGCTGGGTGTCGAGCGACTGCCCTTGTTTCGACGTGGAGACACGTGCGTAGCCGATGAGCATGGTTAATCACCGACTTTAAGCGTTGCCTTTGGCACGGTTGTGCGACTTGCAGAGCAACTCGCAGTTGCTCTCCTCGGTCGATCCACCCTTGGACCACGCAGTGACGTGATCAGCGTCCATTTCTTTAAGCGCCCAGATCTTTGCTTTCTTTTCATCGTGACCGATAGCGCAATACGAGCAGTTGGAGACACCCTTCTGTTTTGCAGCATCAGTCTGGCGCTTGTAGACGCGCTTCTTCACCGCTTCAGTGAAGACACGTACGTTAAGTAGTTTGGTGTCTGTCTTGCCGCCAAGCAGGTACTCGTAGATACCCTTCTTGGACTGAATTTGCGGGTCAGACAGCAACTCCTTTGCAGCAGCCGTCATCTCAGTCGCGTTGTAGCCTTTGGCGCCGTACTGCTCATACAGCGTGTTCCATTCGATGCCTCGCATGGACGTGTCTGTCATTTTGAACACACTTGCCGCCCAGTCGATAACAGCCTTGAAGTAAGTCTGTAGTTCGTTGCAGTTATCGTCTTCACGGTGCTTTGCCATGTAACTATCGATGGTGGTGCCTTCACGCTGAGCGATCCAGTCCAGCGCTACTTCAAGCACCTCCTGGCGGGCTGGGTCGCCCTTAACGAAGTTCGACCACTTCGACATGATCGCTGAGCCGGAGTTAGAAAAGACCTTCTTAGCAGCATCGACGAACTGACCCGAGTACACGGCATTGCGTAGCTCTTGGGCTGTAAGCGGCACACCGACGATGTTGATGGTCTTGAACCACTCCTTGATCTCGGCCTCAGTGCCATAGCAGTCGTAAATGAGCAACTCAGTCTCAAGGATCTGCTCTTGCTGGTGTTTGCCCAGCGACGAGAAATACTGCTCATTGCCGTCAGTGTCTTTGACGACGAACAGGTCTTTGTAGAAGCGCCCGATAGAGGTAATGCGCTGCTGACCGTCGAGGATCTCGAACTTGCCTTCGTACTGCTTGGGCTGGTTGAAGTAAATTAGCCCCAGTGGATAGCCCTTGAGCAGCGAGTCGATGACGGCTACGTCTTTCTTACCGTCGTTGTAGATGTAGTTGCGCTGGTACTCCGGCTGGATGGTGAGGTTGCCAGCCAAACCGTACAGGCCTTTGCCTTCGAGTTCGTTGTAGTGAAATCCGTCTACGATGTCACGGATCTTGCGGGGGTTGAGTTTTGCTTCCATGACTTAGGACTCCTTGGTCTCGGGGTGGCGGTGGCGGATGAAGATACGCTGGTAGATAGTTTGTGCTGAACCATCATCATTCAGCACATAGGCGTTTTGCACACGCCACGTTTTGTTGGCGGCGCGATGCTTTTGCTGTTGCTCCTTCGCCGGAGGGGTAAAGAACGTACATTCATTTTCAGCCCATTCCATATCCCCGCCCCGCCAGATAATCTCGAACTTGAGGTTACCCTCGTTTAGTGGACACCCTATTT
>NZ_KV805038.1:0-432 GCF_001811515.1 Corynebacterium sp. HMSC076G08
GTTGGCTCGGTGGTCTCAGACGGGTCCTTAGAGGTGACAGTCTGATCCTTGTCGTTGATGTCCTTGTGCTCAGCGATCTCATTCGGGTTCTTCGGATCAGTACCCGGAGTCTCCTTGCCCTCCTTGTCGACCTCAACAGAAGTCAACTCCTCAAAGGCAACCGCAGCCTCAACCGGCTCCGTTACAGACTCATCAACGATGATCTCAACAACAACCTCACCATTGGCAGCATCCGGAGTAAAGGTCTTGAAACCCTCACCCAAAACAGTCTTGCCATCAACCTTAGAAATCAACTCAGCATAAAGGGTGTATTCCTTACCCGGAACCAAACCCTCATACGTCACCGTATCGTTAACCTGCGCACCAGCAACAACCTCAGTAGCACCGTTCGCAAAATCAGCATTCGTCGAAATCTTCGGAGTATCAGACTCA
>NZ_KV805039.1:0-22981 GCF_001811515.1 Corynebacterium sp. HMSC076G08
ATCAGGTGTCTACCAAACAGGGGTCAGGTCCGTGGTGAAGAAGGTAGTGGATTCAGCCGAGTGCCCTTTACCCTCCGTCGGAAGAAGAGTGGTGGAGAAGGCCTCTACGTCACGGTCTACCTTGGCCGGGGAACCTTCGGTTTCGCCGCCTTCGATCTCCTCTAAGTTTGACTCGTAGGCGTTGAAGGTGCGGGGTGCTGCGCGGTTCAGTTCCTTGGCCAAGCTATCGGCGTCGGAGGCGTCGGCGTAGGTGCCGCCGGTGGCGTCGGCAATGCACTGCAGTTCCTGCTGTGCCTCGGGCTCAACGTTGAAGCCGACGGTATTGATGACTAGGTCGATGCCCTGCTCCTTCAGCTCTTTCGCCACATCACACACGGGTGGCGGGGTGCAGGTGGCAACGCCATCGGAGACCAAGATGATGCTGCGCTGGCCTTCCTCTGGTAGCTCAGCGGCGGCCTTGCGTAGGGACTCGCCGATGGGGGTGAATCCTCGTGGCTGCAAGCCATCCATATGGGCGATCATCTTCTCAGAGTTACCGGCCTCGGGTGGTGCGACCACGGTGATGTCCTGGCAACCGGCCGCCTCATCTTCGGGGGCTTCGCCGGTGTTGCCACCATAGGTGACAAGCCCCAGAGGGGCGTCATCTCCGGCTTCGGTGATGAAGGTGCGGGCGGCCTCCTTGGCGGCATCAATGCGGGTCTGCCCGCCGGCATCGTTGGTGATCATCGAGCCGGAGGAATCGAAAACCACCATGGTTGGAGCCATGTTGCTGGAAGTGGAGTTGGCCGATTCGGAAGGTTTGTCTTCCGCGGCGGCTAAGGGAAACAGCCCGGTTGCAGCTGCCGCGGCTAACACCGCGAGAATGGCCGCTAAGGCCACCGATAAGGAACGGAAAGTATGGTGAGGGAAAGTGTGCATGTGAGTTAAGTTACATGCCAAGTGGTTACCTCGCTAGGCGAGCGTGGAACCGAGGGGGAGTGCGCCCCATTGACACCCCGCTATTAGTCATCCAAAGCGTGCAGGTAGAAAAAGCGGATCAGCGCGCGCCGGGGAATATCGAGCAGCGGGCGCAGAAAGGCGAGGCGGGCGGGTTGGGAGGAGGCGTCGACAAGCAGGAGCGTGCGCCCATCCCGCAGGCGCTCCAGGGTAAAGGTTTCCTCGCCGCGCTCGATGTGGCCGGGGAGGGTGCCGTAGGTAAAGCCGCAGCGGCCCTCCTCGTGGAATACATCCACCACTCGGCAGCGAAACTCCCATGGGCCTAACCCGAGGGAGACCTCTGCGCCTTCTTCTACGATGGCGTGGCTGGGAGTAACCCGGAAGAGGCCACTGCGCTGCAGGCCCCAGCGAAAAAGTTTGTCTGCCGCAGTGTCATAATCAGCGTCGATGACGCGGGACATGTGTAGCTGTGGGAACCCTTCGGCGGAGGAGTAGGAGAGTGGCTCGGGCATCGCTTAGGCCCTGTCGTCTGCACGGCGAAGCCAGGCGCAGAGTTCCTTCTGTGCGCGGTCCACGCCGCCGGGGTAGCCTTCCTCAAGCTCGAGTTTGACGTCATCGAAAATGCGCTCTGAGATGAGCTCCGCGCGCTCTCTACTCAGTTGTCCTTGTAGCTCATCGAGCGGCACTTTGAGCTCCGTATAGGGACTCGGGCGGAAGTACCACGACCGCATGTCCTCCGAATAAACGGCAATAGTTGTCTTCGTCATGTGCGATTCCAGCACAACGTTCCCAAACACCAGCGACGTCAGCTTCTTGGATTCCATGGCCGCGAGTGTAGACCGATGTGAACGCCTGCTGCTTTTAAGCGGGTTTAACCTGCGGTAACCGGTTGGATAGAGAGGTAGTTGGCATCGCCAGCGCACCCTTCGAAGCCGGAAATGCGGATGAAGGCGCTGGCGGTTTCGCCGGGCGGGTAGACGCGCAGGCCGTCGGCCGCCTGGGGCTGGCAGGAAGTTGGGTCAAGGACACCCATGTTGGTCATCTTCAGGCCCGCACGGGCAGAGTGCCCGGGCTCGAGCGTGACGGTTGCTGTTTCTTGGCCCGATTCACGCTCGGCGGCGGGGCCGAGCTGGGTGCCGTCGTCATTGGTGACGGCGGAGACGCCAGGAAAGCCTTGCAACGTACACGGTGCGGGAGAAGTGTTGGTGAACGTAATGTCAGCCAAGCGTGAGCCGGCGGCCCCCTGCTCGTTGGCAAGACTGATATCTAGCTGTTTCGTTGTGCAGGCGCTGTCGGCGGCAGTCGGGATTGCGCCTTGGGCGCTGTGCGCGTCTTCGCTTGTCTCGGGTGACTTCTGTTCGGCGGCCGCTGAATCTGCGTCGTGTGACTGCGGGTCTGCGGATGTTGAAGCCCCAGATTCGGCGCTGGCGGCTTGAGTGGTGGGGGAGACAGCGGAAAGCGTGGCGTCGGTGCTGTCATCGGTGGCGCAGCCGGCCAGTGCAAGGGCAAGGGAACCGGCGGCGAGAACGGGGAGTAGTCGCTGCGTAATCATGGTGGGGAGTCTAGACGCTATGGGCTTAGAGGTCCTGCAGAGCGGGGAATACCCTCTCCCTAAGTAATGGGGCGACGGTGACGTCTGGGGCAGCGGGATCGACCCAGGCTAGCTCTGCAATCTCCTTGTCAGGATGGGCGACGGAAATCTCTTCTTCACAGACATAGACGTGAGCGTGGATCGTCTGAGGTGCGTCATTGGCCGCAGGCGAGACATAGGTGGCTAGGCGGCGCAACTTCGACATATCAACCGCGGCGCGAACAGCCTCGTGGGCGATGAGCTGGGCGGCGCGAGCTGGATTAATGGTCTCATCGATGGAGCCAAATGGCAGGACGAATTCTGGAGTATCGGTGGCGCGGATGACAAGAACGCGGCCATGGTTATCGCGCAGGATTACAGCGACTATCTCAGCAATGCCTGCAGGAGATGACGAAGAATTGGCAGTCTCAGACATGCCTCCATAGTAGGTCTGCGGAGGCGCGGCAGGCGGTGAAAGATAAGAGGGGGCACCCGAAAACTGTCAGTAGTGTAACGGCTTGGACACAGTCCCACACGTTAGAAAACGGCTACCCCAGTGCGCGTGTCATCATGGGGGAAGTCTTATAGACCAATACGAGAAGAAGTGAAAAGAGGAATTGCTCAATGAGAAAAATTCCGCACCTTAAGAAAGTCATTGTGGGCTCGGCTTTCGCAGGTGCGTTCTTCCTGGGTAACCCAATGGCGGGTGCTCAGGAGCTCCCCACCATCCCGGAGATTGATTCAGCAGGTTTTGTCGACCAGGTACGCACGGATCTGCAGTCCGTAGGTATTGAGACCAAGCCCGTGGACAAAGAGCTGACCGACGCCCTCGATACCGCCGTCAACGGTGCTGCCGCAGCGGCATCGAAGGATGTGAATCAGGCAGTCGAGGGAGCCGTGAACTCGCCTGCGGCGCAGCGCCTCGCGGAGCAAGCGAACCTGCAAACGCAACTGCCGGCCCCGTCCGAGCAGCAAGATTATGCCGGCGCTGATGCCATCACGGGTGAACCGCTGACGAACCCGACGCCTATCGGACTGCTGGAGGAAGCCACGCAGCCGGAATTTGTACCCCAGGGCACGGATCCGAATTACGTGTGGAAGAACGACCTGTTCTCCAAGATTGCTGCTGGTAAACCGCACGCGGAGTACGTTCTGCATCGAGTCCCTGGTTCTTTCTACGATGCTCCCCAGATCCCCGAGGAATCCAACGTTGCGATGACCGAAGGGAAGTCTCTGTACGGCCCGGGAACTCCGCTGTACATCCGTGAGGACACCATGTGCACGCTGACGGCAGCCGGCACTGATGCCGAAGGCCGCAAGGTCGGTATTACAGCTGGTCACTGCGGAAATGTCGGCGACCCGGTGTCCTCGGCGGACTCCTGGCAGGTAGGCCCCACCGGCACCGTGGTAGCGAAGAACGCGAACCTGGACTACTCGCTCATCGAGTTTGGCTCCCAGGCCGAGGTAACCCGCAGCTATAACGGTGTGACCGCCCAAGGGATCGGTGGCACCACCCAGCCGGGCGATATTACCTGCAAGAGCGGTGTGGCTACCGGCCGCACCTGTGGCATGACCTTCCAGCACAGTCAGAAGATCACCATCAACCAGGTGTGCGCGATGGTCGGAGATTCCGGTGCGCCGGTCTTCCACAATGGCCGCATTGTCGGCTCGGTATCCCGCGGACTGGTGCCAGGCCTGCCGTCGTGCCGCACCCCGTGGCAGGGCGCGCTGCACAACCCGACGGTCGTTTCTAATACCGATGTCATCATCGCGGATCTCAACCGCCGCGAGGGCGTAGGTTCCGGATTCACGCTTCCGGAGAACTAACCACCGCTGCGAAAAGGGGCCCTGCGGGGCCCCTTTAGTCGTGTGTGGGGTCCGTTTTCGTAAATAAGGCCGAAAAACTTGCGTTCTGAAGGGGCTTGTTTGCGAAAACGGTCACGGAGCCGCGGGCGCGTGGCTGGGAGAGTACGTTTCTAACAAATAGTGCCCCAGATCTTTAAAGATCTGGGGCACTAAATGATCGAAATGACCTTCGGAACACGATCCGCTGGGGTGCGGCACCGGCCCGCGGCGCTGGGGTGCTGTGCGGGGCCTAGGAGAGGGCGCTGAGGGCGGCGTCGTGAAGCTTGCCGTTGGAGGCCAGTGCCGAGCCGCCGTGGGGGCCGTCTTCGCCGCGGACGTTGGTGAAGCGTCCACCGGCCTCGGTCACGAGGAGTGCCGGGGCGGCCAAATCCCACAGGGAAACCTCCGGCTCGGCAGCGATGTCGACGGCACCTTCGGCCACGAGGCAGTAGTTCCAGAAGTCGCCGTAGCCGCGCAGACGCCAGACCTTATCCGTGAATGAGACGAAGGCATCGCGGTGCGGGCGCCAGCCCGATAGCGAGCTCATGGCCAGGGAAGCGTCTTCCAGTTTGGAGACCTCGGAGACACGCAGGCGTTTTGGCTCCCCACCGAAGACGCGGTAGGCGCCGCTGCCCTTGGCCGCATACCAGCGGCGGCGCAAGGCTGGGGCGGAGACGACGGAGACGACCGGCTCGCCGTCCTCCAGCAGTGAGATTAGCGTGGCCCAGACGGGAACGCCGCGCACGAAATTCTTCGTGCCGTCGATGGGGTCGATGACCCACTGGCGGCCCTCGAAGCAAGCCTCGCCGCCAAACTCTTCACCCAAAACTTCATCGCGCGGGCGGGAGCGCTTCAGGGCTTCGCGGATCGCCTTCTCACAAGCCAGGTCCGCATCTGAAACCGGGGTCATGTCCGGCTTCTCTTTGACTGACAAGTCTGCAGCCTCAAAGCGGTGCATCGTAATGGCGTCCGCATGGCCCGCCATCTCCAATGCCAAGCCGAGGTCCTCTTTGTACTTACCCACGGAGCCATTCCTCCATCTGATCAACTACCTGTTTATTACCCGCGATACACCATTCCACACCGCCGGCTTCAACCTTGCGCGCCGCGCCGCCTGCAGCCAGCACCAGCGCTTGGCCGGGATACCAATCCCAATCCTTGACTGAGTGCTGCATCCAGGCACCCCACGTGCCATCCGCCACGCAGGAGAGATCCACGGAGCCCGCACCCAGCATGCGCACGGTGGCAAAGTGCGGTGCCACCTTCTCCCAGGCAGCAGCGATTTTCGGGTCGGTCATGGACGTAGGGTGCAAGTACGTCGACAAGCACAGTTTGTCGGCGGGGCTGTCGGTGAGCTTGGCGACGTCCTTGCCGTCCAGGCTCGTGGCGTGGTCGCGGCCGCCGAACCAGGTATAACCCATGGCGGGGCGGTGGACGGCGCCGAGGATGACCCCCTCATCGTCGACAAGCGCGAGTGCGGAGCACCAATAATCGGAACCAGAGGCGAAGTTGTAGGTGCCATCGACGGGGTCGATGACCCACGTGCGGCCGGACTTCGACTCGCGGTTCGCGCCCTCTTCGCCCACGATGCCGTCCTCGCCGCGCAGGGCCTCGAGCACACCGGCGACGAAACGCTCAGCGGCGAAGTCGGCGTCGGTGACGACATCGGAGACGGAGGTCTTTTGCTCGATGTCTACTCCCTGCTCGCGCAGGCGCCAGGCCAGGCGGCCGGCGTTATAGACAAGCGCCTGGGCAAGGTGGGCGTCGGTATCGTCCGCGTGGGCAACGATGAAGGTCTTGATGATGGCATCGATCATCTCGGTGAGGCTTGGCTGGTCACTCATGCCGCCTATTGTCGCGCTAAACGCGGCCGATGGCTAATCAGGGAGAAAGAATAAGTAGAGTAGGGGTCTATGCGTCCGGAACAAACAGCACGACTTGAGGAACTCAGCGCCACTTTGACCTCTATTGAGAAGGTGATGGACCCGGAGGCGGTGTCCGAGCGCGTGCGCGAACTCGAGGCCCAGGCGGGGGACCCGTCGCTGTGGGATGACCCCGACCATGCGCAGAAGGTGACCTCGGAGCTGTCGGCACAGCAGGCAAAGCTGCGCAAGTTGAAGTCCCTGCGCGGGCGGATTGAGGATCTGCCCGTGATGTCTGAGCTGGCGGAGGAAGAGGGCGATGAGGCCTCCCAGGAACTCGTCGACACAGAGCTGAAGGAGCTCGGCGCCGCCATCGAATCGCTCGAGGTGACGACTATGCTCTCCGGTGAGTATGACGAGCGTGAGGCGGTCATCAACATCCGCTCCGGCGCGGGTGGTGTGGATGCCGCGGACTGGGCGGAGATGCTCATGCGCATGTACACGCGCTGGGCGGAGAAGAACGGCCACAAGGTGGATGTCTACGACATCTCCTATGCCGAGGAGGCTGGCATTAAATCCGCGACCTTCGTGGTGCATGGTGAATACATGTATGGCCAGCTCTCCGTGGAGCAGGGCGCGCACCGCCTCGTGCGTATCTCGCCTTTTGATAACCAGGGGCGCCGCCAGACCTCCTTCGCGGAGGTGGAGGTGCTGCCGGTGGTGGAGCAGACCGATTCCATCGAGGTACCAGACTCGGAGGTGCGCGTGGATGTCTACCGTTCCTCGGGCCCGGGCGGGCAGTCGGTCAACACGACGGATTCGGCAGTGCGCCTGACACATATCCCGACCGGCATCGTGGTGACCTGTCAGAACGAGAAGTCCCAGATCCAGAACAAGGCCTCCGCAATGCGCGTGCTGCAGGCGAAGCTGCTGGAGCGCAAGCGCCAGGAGGAGCGCGCGGAACTCGATGCGCTGGGTGCGGGCGGCAATGCCTCCTGGGGTAATCAGATGCGTTCTTATGTGCTGCACCCGTACCAGATGGTCAAGGATCTGCGAACGAATTACGAGGTGGGGGATCCTTCCAAGGTCTTGGACGGGGACATCGATGGCTTCCTGGAATCTGGTATTCGGTGGCGCATGGCGCAGCAGGAGACCTAGGCCCGAGTAACAAATGTTGCTAATGTGGCTTAAGTGATCACTTTCGAGAATGTGTCCAAGGTCTATCCGACCTCCACGAGGCCCGCGCTGGACAACGTGTCCTTTGAGATTGAAGACGGAGAATTCGTCTTTCTCATCGGCCCGTCCGGCTCCGGCAAGTCGACCTTCCTCCAGCTCATGGTGCGCGAAACCAATGTCAGCTCGGGCGATATCTACTTCGGGGATTTCCACGTCAACGCTTTGAAGGGGCGCGAGGTCAACAGACTGCGCCAATCCATCGGCTATGTTTTCCAAGACTTCCGTCTTCTGCCCAAGCTCAATGTCTACGACAATGTCGCCTTTTCCCTCGAGGTCATTGGCAAGGGCAAGGCGCGGATTGCCAAGCAGGTGCCCGAGGTGCTCGACATGGTTGGCCTCGGCGCCAAGCAGCACCGCATGCCGCATGAGCTTTCCGGCGGTGAGCAGCAGCGCGTGGCGATTGCGCGGGCTTTTGTTAACCGTCCCAAGCTGCTGCTTGCCGACGAACCCACGGGCAACCTCGATCCCTCCACAGCTGCGGAGATCATGGCCTTGCTCACCAAGATCAACCGCCGCGGCACCACCGTGGTGATGTCGACGCACAATGCGCGCGCGGTGAACGAGGCCCGCCAGCGCGTCATTGAGCTGCGCAACGGCACGCTGGTGCGCGATGAGAAGAACGCGATGTATGGGGAGGCGGTCTAGGTGAATCTGGGCTTTGTATTCAGGGAAGCTTTCAAAGGTCTAGGCCGTAACATCACCATGACTATCGCCATGGTGATCACCACGGCCATTTCGGTGGCCCTGGTGGTGGCCGGCGTCTTGGTCACCCAGATGACCAATGACACCAAGGACATCTACCTCGAGCGCGTCGAGGTCATGGTCCAGCTCAACGAGGATATTTCTGCCAACGACCCGGAGTGTAAGGACTCCGCCTGCGCAGGGTTGAAGAAGAAGCTAGAGGCGGATGAAGACATCGAGTCCGTCAGCTACCGCAACCGCGAGGATTCCTATGAGCGCTTCGTGGAACTGTTCAAGGAGACCGATCCAGTCATGGTGGAGGAAACCTCCCCGGACGCGCTGCCGGCGGCCTTCCACGTGCGGCTGAAGGATCCGACGGATACCGCGCCTATCGACGCCATCGCGTCCGACCCCGCCGTCAGTGACATCATCGATCAGCAGGAAGAGGTGCGCAGCGCCGCCGGCAACCTTGATGCCATCCGGAATGCCACCTTCGTCTTGGCTGCAGTCATGGCGCTGGCCGCCATCATGCTGATTGCGAACATGGTGCAGATCGCCGCTTACCAGCGCCAGCGAGAGACCGCGATCATGCGCATCGTTGGCGCCTCGCGGTGGGTGACCCATGCCCCCTTCATCATGGAAGCGGTCCTCGGTGCCGTCGGTGGTGTCGTCCTCGCCGGGGTGGGCGTCATCGTGGGAAAGAACACTGTGATCGATCCCGCGCTGAAGGACCTGTACCACAACCAGCTTCTGGCCCCCGTGACGTCTGGGGACGTGTGGACGGCTCTGCCCATCGTGGGGCTAGTGGCAATTCTGTGCGCTGCGCTGACCGCGCAGGTGACCATGCGCGCCTACGTGCGAACATAGGCCAACAGGCCTGTTGTGGGTCGTGCCTGGCAGTAGCGTAATATAGTCCGAACTATGGCGAAGAAGGCAAAGAAGAAAAAGGCGGCCGTCGACAATAACTCGACCTTGGCCACCAACCGACGTGCCCGCCACGACTACACCATCCTCGACACCCTGGAATGCGGCATGGTGCTCGTGGGCACCGAAATTAAGTCGATGCGCGAAGGCAAGATTTCCCTGGCGGATGCCTTCGCCACCATTGACGGCGGCGAGGTCTATATCCGCAACCTCCACATCCCGCAGTATTCCCAGGGTACGTGGACGAACCACTCGCCCAAGCGCACACGCAAGCTGCTCTTGCACCGCCGAGAGATTGACAAGCTCATGGGACAGGTGCGCGATGGCAATAAGACGCTGATCCCGCTCAAGGTGTACCTGAAGGACGGTCGTGCCAAGTGTGAGCTCGGTCTTGCCAAGGGTAAGCAGGACTATGACAAGCGTGAAGCAATCAAGCGCCGTGACCAGGACCGCGACATCACTCGCGAGCTGGGCCGCCGCGTCAAGGGGATTAACGCCTAACCTGGGAGTCATGATTTATACGGCCAAGGTTCATGACGTTATTCGGGGTGAGGAGCAGCCGCGTGGGGTGGCGGCGCTCGTCGACAAGCTCTGGCCCCGTGGCGTGGCCAAGGAGCGCTTGTCCTATGACCACTGGTTCAAGGATGTCGCGCCCAGTCCAGAGTTGCGTAAGTGGTGGGGGCACGATGCTGACACCTTTGAGGAATTTGCGCGACGCTACCGCGCGGAGCTCGACGCGAATGACGGCGAGGAGCTGGAGCAACTGCGCCACCTTGCAGAGCTTGGCGACGTCACCCTCCTCTTCGCCGCCAAGGATCGCGAGGTTAACCACGCCACTGTGTTGAAGGCGTGGTTGGAGGAACGCTAGCCGATGAGGCTCCACACAGTCGCTCCCACGGCAATGAGGCCGGTGATGACGACGAAGACGTTGCTGGGGCGGCCACGGAATTGCTTGAGAGCGTCGATGCGGTGGATGGCATACATCGGCAGCAGGTACAGAATCGAGGCGATGAAGGGGCCGCCGATGGCCTCGATGAGGCCCAGGATTGACGGATCGATGATGGCCACGACCCACGCGGCCACGAAGATGATGCCGTGCATGATGGAATTGAGCTGCTTCTCCGAGAGCTTCGCCGTGGCGCGGGGCGCGGCGCTGCGCAGCAGGAAGTTGCCGCCTTCGGTAGCTCCCAGCACGTGTCCGAAGTAGGAGGAGATGATGGCGATCATCGCGATGATCGGGGAGAGGAATGCCAAGACCGGAACGCCAGTGACGTTGGCCAGGTAAGACAGAACCGGCAGGTTTTGCTCGCGGGCCTCGGCGAGCCCGTCCGCACCAAGCGTGAGGGTGCAGGACCACACGAAGAACATGGTGAACACGGTGAGCAGAATGGCGGTCAGTGCCAGAGCGCGCGAGGCGTTTTCGGAGCTCTTCTCGCGGCCGTGCGCGGCGACCATGGCCAAGGAGAACTGGGAAATGGCGGGGGAATGGTTAAAGGAGAAAACCAGCACGGGGATGATGAGGGCGACAGCACCGACGACGCGCCAATCGTTGTTGCCCACCTCCATGAAGGAGGCGATATCCCAGCGCGGGATGAGGTAAATGGACAGTGCGCCAAGGCAGAAGATCAGCGGGTAGACCAGGAACTGTGTGACGGCCAGCACCATTCGTTGGCCAAAGGCGAAGACGATGGTCATGATGCCCACGAGGAGGAAGGACAACAGTGGGCGCGGAACCGAGGGCCCGTGCAGCTGATTGACGATGAAACTATCAACCGTATTGGTGATCGACACTCCATAAATGAGGACGATGGGAAAGATGGCGCAGAAATAAACCACCGAAATGATAAATCCAGCGCTTTTGCCGAAATAGTCCGTGACCACTGCGGTGATGTCCTCGCCCTGGCGCGGTGACGCACAAATCATGCGGGCCAGACCGCGGTGGGAGAAGTACGTCATCGGGCCAATCAGAATCGTGGCCACGAGGAGGGGCCAGAAGCCGAAACTGCCCGCGTTGATAGGGAGGAAAAGAATTCCAGCGCCTACGGCGGTGCCGAAGAGTGAGATGGCCCATTCGGTGTTGCTTGCTGGGCGTTTAGCGTCTTCCGGGGAGCTGGTGGTTTCGGTATGTGTGCTCACTTTGCAGCCTTTAACAAAGTAGGAGGATAGGACTCACACACCTTAACAGCGTTTAGGTTGATGTTAATCACAAGGGGGTGCTTATGAAAGCTATGCCTCATGTGGCCTGGGGTGAAGCTTGCGGGAATAGGGGCGGGTGCAGTAGCGTTGAACGAACCGTAGGGCGCATAAAGATGCGCGCTGCGCAGCTTTCACAGCAATGTGTGATCGAGGGGTCGACTTGGTTTCGACTTCGTACATTGAGCCAGGGGAAGCGTGCCGGTGCAGGCTAGAGACCACCGTTAAGCGTCGTAGCAACCAATAAACGCAGAGAAGAACTCTCAGCGTGACTACGCCCTCGCTGCCTAATTTCAGCGACGCGTGTCTGTCAGCCTAGGTTTGGTTCCTGACCTAGATCCTGGCATCGACTAGGGAACTTGCCTGACCGGTTTGTTGTTCGGCCGGTTGGGGACTTTGAGAGCAACTGGGCCCATCATCCGGAGCGAGTTTGCCCGAGCCGGAGGGTCGAGTAGAGATCCTGTGCAGACTGCGCACGGAGAAGCCCTGGCGAGGTGACGAAGGACCCGGGTTCAATTCCCGGCGGCTCCACTGAATGGCAAGAAACCCGCTGGTCATAAAGGCCAGCGGGTTTCTTGTGTGAAGGGGGGCGGATTAGTCGATCGGGTAGCCGGTGACCGGGCCCTCGGTGTTCGGCTGCCAGCCCAGCGCAGGGGCGACATGGGTGGCGAAGTTTTCCAAAATCTTCACGTTGACGTCCACCCCCATGCCGGTCGGGATGGTGATTAGCAGGGTGTCGGCGGACATCACGGCCGGGTCGGCCTTGAGCTGTTCGATCAGCTTGTCAGGCTCCGCGGCATAGGTGCGGCCGAAGGTGGAAGCACCGGCATCGGGCAGCACACCCACTTGGTCGGAGCCTGAGGCCTGCATACCGAACCGCTGCATATCGGCGCCGTCCACGATGGGAAAAATGGAGCGGGAGACGGACACGCGCGGGGTCCAGTCGTGGCCCGCTTCCTTCCACGCCGCCCGGTAGCGGCTGATTTGGTCCGCCTGGATCTCACCCAAGGTCGCGGCGGTGGTCTCGGAAACCAAGGTGGAAGACATTAGGTTTAGTGCGTCCCTGGCGGTCTGCTCTGCCGAAGTGTGAGTGCCGGAGCCGTAGAAGATGTGTTTGCGCAGCTCCGGTGCCATGGAAAAGACGGGTAGGGCGGAGCCGGGCTGGAACATATTCGGGTACTGGCGGTCTAGGGGTGCGGCGGTGGCAAATCCGTTGCCGTCCACCGCGGCCATGAACGCCTCGAGGTGGGCCCGCGCCACGTCCGCGCCGTTGGGGGCCTCGCCCTTGTAGCCGAAAGCTTCCCAACCGCGCTCGGCAACCTCCGGGGCGCCGCGCGAGACGCCCAAGGCCACGCGGCCGCCGGAGAGCTGGTAAAGGGATGCGGCCTCTTCGGCGAGGTAGAGCGGGTTTTCGTAGCGCATGTCGATCACGCCGGTGCCCACCTCGATGTTCTTGGTGGTGGCGGCGACAGCGCCGAGCAGCGGCATTGGGGCTGAGGCTTGCGGTACGAAGTGGTGGACGCGGAAAGACGCGTTGTTCACACCGATCTCATCTGCAGCCTGGGCGATTTCCAGGTGAATCTTCGCGACTTTTTCCGCGGACGGGCCGCGCTGGCCGCCGAATGCGTAGTGTCCGAAGCTTAAGAATCCGAATGCTTTCATTGGTCAAACACTCCTATTGGTGACGTATCAACAACTAGGGTAATGCCTCGTTCGAAGATTGTCACGGCCTAAGGCGGGCTCCGCTTCAAACCTTAAGTGAAGAACTTCTAGTCAGGCCTACAACCGCGCATGCTCAGGGGCTTGTCCGAGCCGGAGAGCCCGTTAGAGATCCTGTGCAGGCTGCGCACGGAGAAGCCCAAGCGGGGTAACCCGCTGGGCCGCTAAACTGGTGTAACAGCTGTCTGGCGGGAAACGCTAGGGGGTTCTGAATAGAGGAAGATGTGTGAAGCCGCTTGCAGGCTTTTAAGTTCCCTAAGGGGGTGAAAAATTGATCGCTTTCGCTGGGACTATCGCGGCCGTGCTAGGGCTGAATGTTGTGGCGAATGAAACCGGTGCGAACTCCGAGGGGTTCGTAGTTACAGCTATTCTCTTGGGGTTCGGGTTGGCTCCCTTTGTTGGCGATTCTCTGGAGCGCCATATTCCGATTTCGATGTGGCGGCGTGTGTCTTTTTCTCGCGTTGCTAGCCGTCGGTGGGGCGTCGAGCTATTCAATGCTGTGCTTACGCGAATCGGATGGAATGGCATGATTCTGGCGATGCGCAGAGAAGAGTCCGCCAAGTGTGAAGGGGTGAACCCCCTTCGGCCGATGCGAGCGTCGGCAGCCGGTCATGGGTGGGGATTGCTGCTCCATATATGTAGCGCTGGATGGTGCGCTGCGGCAGGCGGATGGTTAGCGGCTACAGTTCTTCTTGCTATCGGTGCTGTGGGCCATCTATATCCGGTTTTGCTTCAATTTCGTGTGCTTACGGATGCTCGGGAGAGATAGGTCAAGCTCGGCGGCGTTGCGGCCTGCTTTAGGATGGCCGCATGGATACCGAACCTCTCCGCATCGCAGTCGTCTTGTTTGAGGGCTTTGAGCTTCTCGACGTCTTCGGGCCCGTCCAACTTCTTCAAGCCGTCCCTGAGATCGCGGTTGTCTTTGCAGGGCCGGATGGTGAGCCAGTTGCCAGCTCGCAGGGCGTGGAAGTGGTGCCGACAATTTCTTATGGGCAGATTGAGCTGGCCGACGTCCTTCTTGTCCCGGGCGGTAAAGGAACCCGGCGGCTCGTGGGGGACGAATCTTTTCTGTCGTGGCTTCGTGAGGTGGGCGCACAAGCACCGTGGGTTGCCTCTGTGTGCACGGGTTCTGCGGTATTGGCGGCGGCGGGGCTCTTGGAGGGCTACGCCGCAACAAGCAACAAGCGTGCGTTTGCATGGGCGAGCTCCTTCGGGGTGTCTGTGACTTGGAAGCCCAAGGCGCGGTGGGTGCAGGACCGCAATCGATGGACTTCCTCAGGCGTGGCGGCGGGCATGGATATGACGGTCGCGCTCATTGCGGAGCTCATTTCGGAGGCGGCAGCCGTCGATGCCGCCAACTTTGCGGAATACGAGCCGCATCGCGATTGCGAGTGGGATCCTTTCGCGCGGATAAACGGGCTGGTGCCCTCGAGCGGTGACAAAGCTGAGCGTGGGGATGTAACATTCGGGCAATCTGACGACGCTCACGGTAGATAAGGGGTCAAAAACTAGGGGGCGGATTCGTTCACTATTTACCGTGAGTGTAGCGATGGGTGAAAAGCGCTCTTGGTGAGAGGGCACTCGGAACTTCGTCGTCAGCAGAAGCGTTAATGTTCTAGTGACTGATCAAATCTTGCGTGGTGAACTATGGCGATAAAGATGCCTATCGACTTAAGGCCGCTTCGTGTCGAGGATGCTACCGAGATGGCTACTGTGCTTTCCAGCCGTGCCCTGTACACGTTTACGGGTGGTGAGCCGCCTTCTGCTGATGAGCTTGCGCGACGGTACGCGTTCCAAACCCGAGGCGGCTCGAGCGACGGTACCGAAGAATGGATCAATCTCATCGTCACCCTCGGTTCGAGTAAGCAACCGATAGGTTACGTCCAGGCGACTGTGCCTCGCAGTGGTGATCCGACGGAGATCGCATGGGTGATTGGGAAACAGTGGCAAGGGCATGGATACGCCAAGGAAGCCGTGAAACTGCTTAGCGCTTATCTTGCGGAGCGATGCATTACGCATCTCATCGCTCATATCCATCCCGAGCACTTAGCCTCACAGCATGTCGCTGCCTATGCAGGGATGAGCCCCACGGCACAGGTCGTTGACGGCGAAGTCCGTTGGGAGCACAGATAGTCTCCAACGAAATCGTGAAAAGCGAGCATCATTGCCAACTCAGGGCTAATGGACACCTCTCAGTGTCGTTCACGGTAGATAAGGTGCTAAAAACGGTCGATTTTGGGGCACTATTTGCAGTGAGCGTAATGAGAATCCCGTGAGGGGTGTAGGGGCGCGGGGCGAAAGCGGAGTAGGGCTGGCCGGGAAAATGTGACGAAGAAGGAAAATATTTGTTACCCAAGTTACATTCCCGTGGTAGTCTTTCCCCAACAGTGTGACGTGGAGCACTGGGACTGACCCCTACGACAGGAGTACCCATGAACAGCCCATCCAATGCTGCGCCACAAGGCGGCGCCGGCACCACGGAGAAGTCGAAAGCAAATCCCGCCAAGGCCGAGCAAAAATCGAGCCAACAGTCCGGCGGGGGAATGCTGGATAAATTCCTCAACGGAGTCGAGTACATCGGCAACAAGCTGCCGGAACCCTTCACCATCTTCCTGATTCTTTTCCTGATCACAGGCGTTCTCTCCACCATCATGGCCAAGATGGGCGTGGAGATTAAGATTCCCGGATCGGATGAAATCCAGCCGGTCAAGGGTCTCTTCACCGGTGAGGGGCTGACGTGGTTCACCACGACAATGGGTGAGAACTACATCAACTTCCCGCCACTGGTAACGGTGCTGCCCATTATGCTGGCGGTGGGTGTGGCGGAGCGTTCCGGCATGCTCTCGGCGCTGATCCGCAAGCTCTTCGGTTCCGCCAAGCCCTGGCTGCTTCCGTACGCCGTCGGCGTTATCGGCGTGACCGCCTCCGTTATGGCGGACGCAGCCTTCGTTATCGTCCCGCCGCTGGCCGCGATGGTCTTTAAGGCCGCGGGCCGTCATCCTGTCGCGGGCCTGATTGGTGGCTTCGCCGCCGTGGGTGCTGGCTATTCCACTGCCTTGGTGCCCACCTCCCTGGATGCGCTCTTTGCCGGTATTACGACCGCAGTCATGGAGACTCTGCCAAATACCGAGTTCGCACCCGTTAATGCGATGTCGAACTACTACTTCAACGTGGCTTCTTCCATCGTGCTCGGTGTGCTGGCCGGCTTCATCATCGATAAGGTCATCGAGCCGCGCATGTGGAAGCAGGAAGTCCCCACCGAAGAAGACATCGACCCCGAGGATGCCGCCGAGCGCGGCGACCGCGACGAGAATGGCGAAGAGCTCACCGCTGAGCTGCGCCCGGCCGAATCCAAGGGTCTCATCTGGTCCGGTGTGGCCACGGTCATCCTCACCGCCATCATTCTCTTCGCAGTTCTTCTGCCGGAGTCGCCTTGGCGTAACGAGGAGGGCGGCTTCTTGCCCAAGTCCCCGCTGCTGAACTCCATCGTCTTTATCGTGTTCGCCTACTTCTTGGTGCTCGGCGTGGTCTACGGCAAGGTCGTCGGCACGGTCAAGGGCATCACCGATGTCGTGAACATGATGATCGGCGCGCTCAAGGACATGATGAGCTTCCTTATCCTGGCGTTCATCCTGGGCCAGTTCGTGGCTCTCTTCGCCTGGACCGGTATCGGCACCTTCACCGCGGTGAAGGGCGCTGCCTTCCTGGAATCCATCGGGTTGACGGGCTTCCCGGCCATCTTCGCCTTCATCGTCCTGGCGTCCTGCCTGAACCTGCTGATTATTTCTGGCTCCTCCATGTGGACGCTCATGGCGGCGGTCTTCGTTCCCATGTTTGCTTTGCTCGGCTATGAGCCGGCGTTTATTCAGGGCGCATTCCGCGTTGGTGATTCCGCAACCCAGATCATCACCCCGCTGAACCCGTACATGATTGTCATGCTTGGCTTCCTCCAGCGCTATGAACGCGAGGCGGGTCTGGGAACGCTAATGTCGCGCCTTGTGCCCTTCGTGGTCCCATTCTTTACCGCGTGGGCGATCTTGCTGGCCATCTGGTTCTACGTGGACCTTCCGCTGGGACCGGGCAACAACGTCATGATTGGTTAAACGCATGAATCAACGCAACAATCCATCGACGGCGTATTTGGAGGCGATGGAGGAGGGCGTCGCCAAGCGCGTGGCGTCCGCAGCACCACCGGAAAAACAAGGAGAGGATTACCCAGGCCAGGACAAGCTCTGGGGCGCGGCGGCCGCACGGGCTGAGGCCTTGCGGGAGAAAGCTGCGTACATCGTCGCGGACCTGCACGCACACCCTGAAACAGCCTTCGAGGAGCATCGCTCCATGGCGGTGCTCGCGGACGTCGTTGAAGAGCATGGCTTTTCGACGCGCCGCGGGGTCTACGGCGTGGAGACCGCCTTCGAGGCCTCGTGGCAGAGCGCGGATTTCGATCCCGAGCAGCATCCCACCGTGGCCATCCTGGCGGAGTATGATGCCCTGCCGCAGATTGGGCACGCATGCGGGCACAATGTCATCGCAGCGGCGGGGGTTACGGGATTCCTTGCAGCGACTGCCGTACTAGACGACGCCCCTCCTATGTCCGGCCGCATCCTCCTTCAAGGAACCCCGGCGGAGGAAGGCCATTCCGGCAAGGAATACATGATTCGCGGCGGCAGCCTCGACGGCGTGGATGCCGCGGTGATGATCCATGGCTTTGGTTATGACATCGGCGCGCACGCCTGGGTAGGCCGGCGCATCCTGCGGGTTCGTTATCGCGGCGTGGCCGCGCATGCCAGCTCCCAGCCCTTCATGGGGCGCAACGCCCTCGACGCTGCGAGCCTGGCCTACCAGGGGATTGGTCTTATGCGCCAGCAAATGCCGCCCTCGGATCGCGTGCACGCCATTATGAGCGGTGGTGATCGCCCTTCGATCATCCCGAGCGAGTCGGAGATGACTATTTACGTGCGCTCGTTGGGGACGCGCACACTCATGGATCTGTCCGCCAGGGTGGAGGAGATTGTCCGTGGCGCTGCACTCATGGCCGGTGTTGAGGTGGAAGTTGACTGGGATGAGCACCCGATGACCCTGCCTGTGCGCAATAATGCGGCGCTGGTGGATCGGTGGTCGGCCACGCAGGCGCGCCGGGGACGCACCGCGCTGCCCGCTGGGACGGTGCCGGATACGGTGGCCGCCTCGACTGACTTTGGCAATGTCTCTCACCTCGTGCCCGGCCTGCATCCAATGGTGAAGGTATCGCCAACCGACGTGGCCCTGCACACGGAGGACTTTGCACGCTGGGCTGCCACGCCGCAGGCGGTAGATGCGGCCGTTGATTCGGCGGCAGGTGTGGCACAGGTTGCCCTCGATTTCTTGGCGGATCCGGATTTCCGCCGCGCGGCGCAGGAGGATTTTGATAGGGAAGGGCCAGTGTCGGTGAGTGATCTCATCGCGGAGAAGGGGGAAGGCTAAGCGTAAATATTTTGTTCTAAAAGGCATGTCACGGGGTGGCAGGTGGTGGTCTGCTACCCCCGTCGTGAATTAGGAAACATAAGCGTGCTTGAAAGGTAAGCCTTACTTGAGTTAGGTTAGGCGCTGTCCTTATTTGCCAACTGTGGTTAGCCACACCTAATATGCAAGGAAGCTATGTTTAACCTTTCTCGCCGTGCCTCGCGCACGACCGCCGCCAAAGTTGCCGCAACTCTCTCGGTCGCAGCGCTTGCTCTCACCGGCTGCTCTTCCAGCCAGTCTGAGGAGACCGCTGAGCCGACCGAATCCGCGGCGGCAGGTGCCTCCACCATCACCCTGGAGGATAACTTCGGCTCGAAGGAAGTCACCCTCCCGGTGGAGAACCCTGCGGTGACGGATAACCGCGCCTTCTCTGTCCTGGCGCAGTGGGATATCGACCTTGCTGCCGCACCGCTGAGGCTGGTGCCGAAGTCCTTGCGTGACACCTACAACAAGGACACGGTCGAGGTTGATCTGGGCTCCCACAAGGAGCCGGACCTTGAAGGTCTGGTAGCTGCAGAGCCGGACGCCGTGTGGAACGGCCAGCGCTTCGAGCAGCACCAAGAGGATATTGAGAAGCTGCTCGAGGATGTCCCAGTGCTTGACTTCGAGCCGCGCGATGACGAAGACTTCTTCGACGAGCTCAAGCGCCACACTGAGGCTCTGGGCCAGGTTTTCGGCCATGAAGAGGATGCTGCGAAGCTCATCGAGGATTTCGACGCCGCTGCTGAGCGTGCTAAGAAGGCCTACAACCCAGAGCAGAAGGTCATGGCTGTGAACACCTCTGGCGGTGAAATCGGCTACATCGCTCCCGGCATCGGGCGTGTGTACGGCCCGGTCTTTGAGCTGCTTGGCCTGACCCCGGCCCTGGAGGTGTCCAACGCCTCCGATGACCACGAGGGCGACGATATCTCCGTTGAGGCCATTGCCGAATCCAACCCGGATTGGATCCTCGTCATGGACCGTGACTCCGCTATCTCCAAGGAAGGCCAGGATGTCACGCCGGGCGAGAAGCTGGTCAAGGACAACGCGGCGCTCAAGAACGTTACCGCTGTGAAGGAAGGCAACGTTTACGTGGCGCCGAATGACACCTACATTGATGAGTCCATCATTACCTACACCGAGATCTTGAACGCGCTTGCCGACGCCTTCGAGAAGGCCAACGCCTAAACAACTCTCTCGGCAGCCAAGGAGGAGACTAAACCGTGACGGTGAAGAGCAGCGCTGCGGCCGAGCACTCAGCTGTCAGCCCGCGCAACTCCCGCGGACCTGTGCTGACCTGGAAGCTAGGCCTCGGCGTACTCGGCGTCATCGCGCTGCTCCTCCTTTCCCTCATGGTGGGGGAGTACAGCATCCTCGATAATGAGGACGGCTGGTCCATGTTCTTCACCACCCGCGTACCGCGTACCGTGGCGCTCGTCTTGGCGGGCGCTGCGATGGCGATGAGCGGTTTGGTCATGCAGTTGCTGACCCAAAACCGTTTCGTGGAACCCACGACGACGGGAACCACCGAGTGGGCCGGATTGGGTCTGCTCTTTTCGCTTATCCTTTTCCCGCACTCATCCGTGCTGGTGAAAATGGTCATTTCGGTTTCCTTCGCGTTTGTGGGAACCATGGTCTTCTTCGCTTTCCTTCGCCGCGTGGCGTTGCGCTCCTCACTCATCGTGCCGATCATCGGCATCATGCTGGGCGCTGTCGTTAGTGCCGTATCCTCCTATGTGGCGCTAGCCACGGATACCTTGCAGCAGCTCGGAATCTGGTTCATGGGATCCTTTACCTCTGTCTATGAGGGGCAATACGAGGTCCTGTGGATCGTCCTGCTGGTTCTGATGGCGGTGTATTTCTACGCTGACAAGCTCACCGTCGCTGGGCTGGGTGAGGATATCGCCACCAATATTGGGTTGAACTACCAGCGGATGATTCTGCTGGGCACTGGGCTCATCGCGGTGGCGACGGGTGTAGTCACCGTCGTTGTCGGTGCATTGCCGTTCCTTGGGCTCATCGTTCCCAACGTAGTGAGCATGATGCGCGGCGACGACCTGCGCTCTAACCTCCCGTGGGTCTGCCTGCTCGGTATCGCCACGGTGACCTTATGCGACCTCATCGGCCGCACCATTATTTCCCCGTTTGAAATGCCCGTATCAGTCATCCTGGGCATTGTGGGTGCTATCGTGTTCGTCGTCTTGATCGTGAGGTCGACCAAGTGAGCGTACGTATCTCTATCCCTAAGACGAAGGAACCTGTGCAAACGTCACGTGCCCGGCGAAACGTGGGCAGCTTCCAGTCTGCTGCTGCGGCGCGAAAGTACTGGATCATCCTTGCAGCCTTGATCGTTGCCGGGCTGGTTTTCGCCTTCGGGCTCTTGGCCTATGACAACCCCATGGATTTTGGTACTCGCAAGTGGTGGTTGATCGCGCGTCGCCGCGCTGATGCAGTAACGGCCATGGCCATCGTCGCCGTATGCCAGGCCGTGGCCACGGTGGCTTTCCATACGGTGACGAACAACCGGATCCTTACTCCCTCCATCATGGGGTTTGAATCCCTGTACGTCGCGATTAATACAGCCACGATCTTTTTCCTTGGCGCCTCCGGCCTTACTCAGGCCCGCAACATGGGGACCTTCCTTCTTCAGCTTGTACTCATGGTGGGTCTGTCGCTCTTGCTGTACTCGTGGCTGCTGACCAGCCGCCGCAACAATATGCATGCGATGCTGCTCGTGGGCATCATTATCGGTGGTGGCCTGGGTTCGCTCTCGACGTTTATGCAGCGCATGCTCACACCCAGTGAATTCGACGTGCTCACCGCGCGGCTCTTTGGTTCCGTAAACAACGCGGAGAGCGAGTACTATCCCATCGCGGTACCGTTGGTCCTCGCGGTGACGCTGCTGATGTACCTGAACTCCCGCCAGCTCAACGTGCTAGCGCTGGGGCGCGATGCCGCAACGAACCTTGGCGTTAACCACAAGGTCAATGCAATCTACACGTTGATTTTGGTCTCCATTCTGATGGCGACGAGCACCGCGCTTGTAGGGCCTATGACCTTCCTTGGCTTCCTCGTGGCCACCTTGGCTTACCAGGCGGCGGAGACGTATGACCACCGCTTTTTGTTCCCAATGGCGGTTGCCACAGCCTTTGCCGTTCTCACCGGTGCATACTTCCTGATGCAGCACGTCTTCTACGCGCAGGGCGTGGTCTCCATCATTATTGAGCTAGTGGGCGGCAGCGTCTTCCTTCTGGTCATTCTGCGAAAGGGCAAGCTGTGATCAAGCTATCCAAAGTGTCCAAGTCCTACTCCGGTGAGACCAACATCGGCCCCATCGATTTGGAGATCCCCTCCGGCGGTATTACCGCGCTGATTGGGCCGAATGGCGCAGGCAAGTCCACGATGCTGACGATGATTGGCCGGCTTCTCGACGTCGACGAGGGCACCATCGAGGTCGCCGGTTACGACGTGTCCTCCACGAAATCGCAGGACTTGGCGAAGATCCTTTCCATCCTGCGCCAGGAGAACCACTTCATTACCAAGCTGACCGTGCGCCAGCTGGTGAGCTTCGGCCGTTTCCCTTACTCGAAGGGGCGTCTGACTGCGGAGGATGAAGAGATAGTCTCGCGCTACATTGACTTCTTCCACTTGGGTGAATTGGAGAGCCGTTACCTTGACGAGCTCTCCGGCGGCCAGCGCCAGCGCGCCTACGTGGCGATGGTGCTCTGCCAGGAGACGGACTACGTGCTTCTCGACGAGCCCCTCAACAACCTCGACATCTCACACTCCGTGGAGATGATGAAGCACCTGCGAAAGGCCGCTAAGGAATTTGGCCGGACGATCATCATCGTCCTCCATGACATCAACTTCGCTGCTCGTTATGCCGACCATATTTGTGCGGCCAAGGATGGAAGCATCGTTTCTTTCGGCAGTCCGGAGGAGATCATGCGCGATGAGATTCTCACGCCCATCTTCGAAACCCCCATCACTGTTATCGATGGCCCGGACGGGCTGTTGGCCTGTTACCACTAGCTATTAGCATTCAGGTGGACTGCCCGATAGCCAGAGAACTGCCCCAGGACGAGCATCAAAAGATGCGTCTTCCTGGGGATTTGTTGTTTGTTGGGGGTGTGCGTATATTTATCGAAGTCGCCGCGAGGTAGCCGGGAGGTTAACTGGTGGTAGATGTTCGGGCAATGTTTGTTCGGCGGGTTTGACTTTGGTTGAGCTTGTTGGGTAAGGTTGATCGGGCCGCCGCAAGGGGGTTAACGTTTGGTTAATTTTTGTTGTGGTGTGCGGATGATGTTTGAGAACTCAATAGTGTGCCAATGTACTTTTTGTGTTGGTTGATTTTTATCATTTTGGCTGCGATACGTCGTATGCGTATCGCGGTTGGTGTATGCCGGATGGCGCTTTTCCTTTAAGCGGCGTCATTGTAAATAATATTAAGTTGTTTGGGCATATTGATTTAAATCTTCTAACTTAGGCCAGCTCCCTGTTTATCCCCGTCGGGTTGGGGGTTGGTTGGATTTTT
>NZ_KV805040.1:0-293 GCF_001811515.1 Corynebacterium sp. HMSC076G08
GGCTGCTCAACCGTGACAGTCACCGTGGCATCATCAGTCGAACCATCCGGATAAGTCACCTTAACCGGAACCTCAATCTTCGTACCAGGCTCAGCGCCCTCAGGAATGGTCACCTTGACGGAACCATCCTCGTTAACGGTCACACCCTCCGGCGCGCCCTCGCCCTTTTCAAACTTGGTGCCCTCCGGCGGAGTGGTCTCCTTGCCGTCGCCGTCCTTAAACGTCGGCTTCTTAATCTCGACGTCATCACCCGGCTTACCAGAGCCGTTCTCATACTCAGGAGTGTACTGGTC
>NZ_KV805041.1:0-221 GCF_001811515.1 Corynebacterium sp. HMSC076G08
CCTGGGGATTTGTTGTTTGTTGGGGGTGTGCGTATATTTATCGAAGTCGCCGCGAGGTAGCCGGGAGGTTAACTGGTGGTAGATGTTCGGGCAATGTTTGTTCGGCGGGTTTGACTTTGGTTGAGCTTGTTGGGTAAGGTTGATCGGGCCGCCGCAAGGGGGTTAACGTTTGGTTAATTTTTGTTGTGGTGTGCGGATGATGTTTGAGAACTCAATAGTGT
>NZ_KV805042.1:0-16816 GCF_001811515.1 Corynebacterium sp. HMSC076G08
CCCCGACGTGTCTACTTTCCGGGGGTCAGGCCCACTTGCCGAGGCGTTGGCCGTTGTCGATGAGTCGGAAGGGCGCCCAGATGTCCAGCAGGCTGTTGGGGGCGGGAGTGCCCGTGAGGCCGACGATGCGGTCTATCTTCGGGCGAACTTTCTTGAGTGCTTTGAAGCGTTTGGCTTGCGGGTTCTTGAAGCTGGATAGTTCGTCGATGATGACCATGTCGTAGGGCCAGCGGTTACCGTGATGTTTGACGAGCCAGGGGATGTTTTCTCTGCCGATGGTGTAGATGTCGGCGCGGCGGTTGGCGGCGGCTTGGCGTTGTTTTGCGGTGCCGATGATGGGGCTGACGGTGAGGCCGGCCAGGTGGTCCCACTTGTTGAGTTCTGCGGGCCAGGTGTCGCGGGCGACGCGGATGGGCGCGATGACGAGAACCTTTTGGGTTTCGAAGCGGTTGCGGACCAGGTCGTTGACGGCGGTGAGGGTGGAGATTGTTTTGCCCATGCCCATTCCTAGAAATATCGCTGACTCTGGGTGGTCGATGATGAATTGGGTGGTGTGGCGTTGGTAGTCGTGGGGGATGTATTTCATGGGCGCTGTCCTGGCTCTTTCAAATGTTGTTTGAAAGTAGGCTGCTGCTGAATTTCATGGAGGAGTTCCTGGATTTGGTTGGGGTGGTCGATGACGCGGACCATGCAGCCAAGCTGAGTGAGGCGTTCCATCTGTCTTACTTGGAGGGGGCGGGGTTTCTTGCCGGGGGCTTTGAGTTCGACGAAGCAGACCTTGCCGGGTGGGAGGATTATTAGTCGGTCTGGCATGCCGGCGTTTGCAGGGCTGGTGAGTTTTGGGGCGATTCCGCCGTGGTTGCGGACCTCGCGTACTAGTGCTTTTTCGACTTCGCGTTCGAGCATTGTTTTTCTTTCTTGGGGCGCTTCGTGGACAAAACGGACAGCGTTTCTATTTAGGTCTTGGATTTAGAGGTAATGTGCACGTTTCTGTACATAACATCCCCTGTTTCTCTCCAGGGTCTTTTAATAGAAAGTTTGTCCACTTTGTCACAGTGAGGATGTTTTCAATGGTTGATGCGGGTTTTTACCCTGTGACAAAGTGTGTGACAAAGTTTTTGTTTGTCCACTTCGTCCTAGGGGTGGACAAAGCTAAACGTGCTTTGTCCACAGGGTTTGTCACCTATCCGACTTGTAGAACATTTGAACGAGATTCGGCGCGTTTGAATACTCGCTGCTGTCCGTAGATTGGGAGTTTCACTCGCTGCCCGCTGTCTTCCCATCCGTCAATCTGGCGCATGATTGCGGTGATTTCATGGGAGTCGATTTTGCGCATGTCCTCTGGGTTGCGTCCGAAGCACTCGGCCCAGATTTCGATTTTCGACACGCTGGTGCGTGTGAAGTAATCATCGGCCAATCCAGTGTTCTTAAGGTGCCCTGGTAAGCCTCCGCCGTCGAGCCAGACGCGGCGCACGTTAAGCGGCAGCGCATCCCAGTTTCCCGGCAAGACTTTGTTGAGGTATTCCTGGACGATGCCGATGCGGTCGTCAGCCTCTACGCTTTCGGCTTGGATGTGCTCTGCCTGGTGGAGAAGGTCGCCTTCGAGGTAGAGTTTTTCGCCTTGGTAGTCGTAGTGGCGGGCTTCTGCCCAGAGTTGGTCGATGGTGGCTTGGTCTAGGTCGTGTGGTTTGCCGAGCCAGCCTTGGCCGGTGACGTGGACGGGCCACCAGCGGCGATTACCGGTGGTATCGCGCAGGAAGCCTTCGTCGGCGTTGGTGGAGCCGACGATGATGCCTTGGCGTGGGTAGGTGATGACGGTGCGGCCATACGCCGGCCGGTACTTGTCCTCTGTGCGGGAGATGAAGCCTTTGACTGGTTCGGCTTCTGCTTTGCGCATGCCGGCGAGCTCTGAGAGTTCGACGATGAGGTTGCCTTGGAGTTTTTCGGCGGCGGTTTTGTCTTTCATGTCGGTGATGGTGAGGCTGTCGGAGAACCATGGGTTGGCCATGCGGTTGAAGATGGTGGATTTGCCGGCGCCTTGGGGGCCTACGAGGGTGAGGACTTGGTCGAATTTGCATCCTGGTTGGAAGGTGCGGCGGTGGGCGGCGACGAAGGTTTTGCGGGTGACTGCGCGGGTGTAGTCGGTATCTTCGGCGCCGAGTGTGTCGATGAGGAGTGTGTCGAGGCGGGGTGTTTCGTCCCATGGTGGGAGGTGGTTGAAGTAGTCGCGGACGGGGTGGAATGCGCGGGCTGTGGCGGTGGAGAGTAGGGCGTCGTGCATTTTGGTGGGTGCGTAGAGTCCTTGGTAGGTGCGGGCGATTTCTGTTTTGAGCATGGCTTCGTCGTTGTCGGTCCAGCCGGGTGTGAGTTGGTCCCATGGGAGGGCTTGGGGGTCTTGGATTTCGAGGCGGTTGGCGTGGGCGTTCCAGGCGATGTGGTTGAGTCGTGGGTCGTGGGTGAGGATGAGTTCAAAGTTGCCGATGGTGTCTTTGAAGCCTCCATCTTTTTTGGTCTCGAGTTGTGCGAGCCAGGAGGTAGCGGAGTTCTGCTCCTCCCCTTCTTCGGGTGGTGTGTCGTCGTCTTCTTCGTCGCGCGCGTCCTGGTCCCGAGTGATGGGTTGGAAGACGTCGTTGATTTTTGCCGCGGTGGCTTTGGCGTTCTCCGCGCGCGTGGCGGCGTCTTGGTTGGCGAGGTCCATCATCGCGGTGTAGCTGGGTTTCTTGTTGGCTGGGGTGCCGGCCGCGGTGTCTGCGTCCAACTCTCCGAAGCGGTGGATGCGGACGAGGTCGAATGCGCTGTGGGAGTGTCCGTCGGCGGCGGGGTCGGTGGCGTGCTGGCTGTAGGCGTAGTGGCCACCGTTGTAGACGATGAGACCATTTGAGGATGAGCCGCCGGTGTAGGTGTAGCGGTCCTTTGTGGTGCCAGGCTTGTAGACGTCCGCGAGGAAGTTCTGGATGGCGCGCGGGATGGTGTAGGCGCGGTTGAAGGCGCCGAGCATGCCAGGCTTGGTGCGCGGGTCGTCGAGCTTGGAGGTGCCGAGCATGGCTTTGGCGTCGTCTGGTGTGACGCCGGGCCAGGTGGTGACGTCCTGCCAGGTGTCGTACCGGTCGAGGTAGTCGTCGGGGTTGAGGATGTCTTTCTGGGTGCTGATTTCTACGTGGTAGTCGCCGTCTTCGAGGGTGGCGGGCCAGTAGAAGAAGCGTTCTGGTTCGAAGGTGGTGGGGTCGAACCAGGCTAGGCCGGGGTTGATGTCTTGGGCGGCGCGGCGGGCGACGGCGCCGTATTCGTCGGCGGTGACGTCGCGGGTCAGCCATACCCAGATGCGCCAGCGTTGCTCAGCATCTAGGTGGCTGAGGGTGGTGTGGGCGAGCCAGGCGTAGGGCAGGGTGTCGGCCAGGGCTTGGGCGAGGTCGACGTCTTCGGGGATGTTGTCAAGGTCGAGGGTGATGAGAGAGCGGGTGAGGATGTGGCCTTTGCGGCGGCGGCCTCCGCGTAGGTGTCCGCCGACGAAGCCGCCGACATCTTTGTGCTTGTCCTTCTCCGCTTTGGCGAGGCTGCGGTATTCGTCTTTGGTGCAGTTGACGATGATGGGCTCGTACGCGCGTGCGGTGAGGTCTTGGAGGGTGGTGAGTTGGTTGGTCCAGTGGGAGGAGGTGCGGGTGGTGGCGGTGGCGATTTTGAGTTCGCGGTTTTTCATTTGCTTTCTCCTCCATGGGGTTGTGGGTGTTAAAAAAGACCCCGCGGTGTGGGCGGGGTCTTGAGTGCTTGGATGATTTGTTGTCTGAGGCCAGAGATGTTTTGGGTGGCGTGGGGTGCGCCGGTGCGGGCGATGTAGCAGAGTTGGTCTAGGGGTGGCCGTAAGGCTCGGAATCTGTCTCGGCAGGCTTTTGCTTCGCGGGTGGCGTGGGCCATTGCTTCTGCGTGGGTTTGGAACCAGGTTGATTTTGGCCATTCCCCGTCTTGCCAAGAGGCCCAGACGAATCCGTCGGGGGCGAAGACGTCATCGTAGAGTTTCTTTACTTTCCACCGGCTCATGCTTCCTCCCATTCCCCAATGAAGCGTTTCCGAACGCGACCCCCTTCGTCATTGAACTGCTCCATCCCCATCCACGCTTCGGCTGCTATCTCGTTTGTGGTGGCGTCGTCGATGGGGCGCCAATCGTCAAGCCACGGGTTCCAGATTTCTGGTACATACTCCCATTCCCCTTCTGGTGGTGTGCCGTCTGGTGCCCAGGCGCGGGGCAGGTCGGGGCGGAGAGTTATCTGCTCCGGCTGCACTAGCTCGTGCCCGATTGCCGCATTGAAGACTTCGTATTCGTCTTCATAGGCCGCGTCGTAGTCGTTGCCGGCTTTGATGATTACGGTGGTGATGACTTCTTCGGGCGCGTTGTGCAGGCCTGTTGTTCCGACTGCTGGCCGGTAGTCACACCACATGCCTACGCATTCGGCGCGTTCTTCGGGGGTGAGGTCTGCCAGTGTTGTCATTGGGCTAGCTCCTTTTTGAGGCTGATGTTGGTCATGATGGCTCCTACGAGGCCGGAGGCCAGCATGATGGTGGAAAGCGCGATGTGGCCTTGGGCTGCTTGGTGGATGCCGTTAGCGGTGGGCAGCATCATGAGGGCGGCGAGAAAGTAGGTCTTGAGGACGATGCGGATGACTTCTTTGGTCTCGCTCATGTTTCTTTCCTGTTGTTGGGGGGTTGGGCGGTATACCCAGTACGGGGCGGGTGCGAAGGGGATGTCAGGCGGGTAGTGCAGGGCGCGTTCTACAGTGCGGAGCCACCGCCAGCCGTGCTGCCGTGTGCGGACGGGGTGCCAGGCGAACCAGCGGTGCCACGGGCCATACGTCATGCTTGTTCCTTGAGTTGGTTGTAGATGGGTGTGTCCTCCGGGAGTTCGTGATTGTCTCCGTCGAGCTGAACACTGTCGGCGTAGACAGCGAGGTGAACCAGGTGGATACCGGGGCCAAGCGTCTCGATGGTTGGGGGTTCTCCACTGTGTAGGAGTGGGAGGCCGTCGAGGGTGACGCCGCGTGGACTGACGCGGAGCTTGTGCGGCCTCATGCTTGTTCCTTGGCTGTTTGTTCTGCGGCGTGGAGTGCAAGCCGGAGGGACCGCACTTCGTCGATGCTGAAGGGCTCTAGGGGTTCACCGTCGTACCAGATGGTGATGTCGGGGTCGCCGGGGAAGACACCGACCTCGTAGAGGGTGGTGGTGTCCCAGATGCTGGGCGCTTCGGGATTGTCCCAGTCATCCTCGTATTGGGCTTGCCACTTGGGGTCTCGCATGTCACGGTCAGGGGCTGGTAGGTCTGGTGCGAGGAGTCCCGCGTCGGCGAGGGCGTTGGCGAGGCGCTCTGCTTCGCCTGCCGCTGTGAGGATTTCCCCGCGCTCCCACGTTTGGTTGACCTCGTCGTAAATGACCTGCGCGGCACGGTCAAAATTAGTCATCTTGTGTGTCCTTTAGGTCGCAGGCGGCGAGGATTGCGTGGGCGGTTTCGCGGGCCTTGGTGGTGTTGGAGAAGCGGAGTTCACAGGGGTCAGGTTCTAGCTCGGCGGGTTCCCAGTCTTCATCGGTCTCATCGTGGATGACGTGGATGATGCCGTCCTCCAGGCCTACGTAGCCGTCTTCCATGTGCCATTCATGTTCCCCGGTGTCGGGGTAGATGCATGGCTCTGGGAGGTCTTCAGCCAGTAGCCCGTAGTCGGCTAGGTGCTTGGTGATGCGTGCGGGGCTGTCCCCGTTTTTCATACCGTGGGCGATGATGCTCGCGGCCCGGTCTCGGTTATCCATCATGGTCTCCTTCATGGTGGGCTACGGTTTCGCGGTCTGTGGTGATTCTGCTTAGTCGTCGTCGGAGGCGCAGTACTTCCTGTGCGAGGTCTGGGGCGGCGGCGGCGAGGGCAGAGTTCGGGGTATGCATAATCCCGAGGTATTCGCCAGCAGCCCTCATTTCGCGTGTCGTATCCGGGCGCGGCGCTCCATCGTCGTACGTGGCTAGCGCCGTCCACGGCCCTGGTGCGGTCTCATCCAGTAGGCGTTTCAGGTTGGTGGTGCTCAAGTCATTCATCGTGCACCTCTGTGAGGGTGTAGCGCTTACCGGTCGGGGTGAGGTTCTGGGGAGATGCGTAAGGCATATGGAATTCTCCGTAATCGTTCAGGAGGATTCTTACCTGCCCGGTAGTCAGATCACTTTGAAGCATGATCACTTCCCCGTAGTCGGGGTGCTCCGCCTCCGCGAAGCGGTGCTTCTCGTTGTCCCACCCCACGTCGGCCATGGTGGGGTGTGGCTTGGGTGGGAGGGCGCGGAGGATCGGTTCTTTGGCTGCGCGGGTTGCAGGCAAGCGCTGACACAGCTTCTCTAGCGCGTCGTACGCCTCAATGATTTCTTGGCGGGTTGGGTTAGGCATTGGTGGTGTCCTTTACTTGGTCTGCTAGGCGGCGGGTTTCCGTTTCGACTTCCTCCCATGTCCAGACATGGGGGATGCCTCCGAGGATGTTCAGAGAGTCGCCTGTTAGGCAGGCGTGCTCAGCGCCGGGGTGGTGTCCATCCCCAAGATGGTTGGTGTCGAAGCCGATGACGCGACCTTCGTGGTAGGTGATGCCGCCATGTACTTCGATGTCAGGGTGCACCTCAATCGTGTCAGGGAAATCAAGCCACGGGTGGTTTTCTGGCAGTTCGATGTATCCGTTGATGGTGAACGGCCCCAGCTGCGTCATGCAGTTGATTCCCCGGTGTGCGAAGTAGCGGGCGGTGTCGTTGGCGATGCAGTCGAACGGGTTGGTCATCTTTTGCTCTCCTTGATGTGGTTGAGTAGTCGTTGCCAGTCGGGGTCGTCGATTTCGCTGAGGACGCTGCGGGGAGTGTTGTCGCGGTAGTCGCATTCCTCCGCCACGTCGCGGGCGATGACATACCTGGTGTTGTCCGAGAGTTGGTGCCAGTGCTGGATTACCCAGTCGACGGTTTCCTTGACGACGTAGGTGGCGCGGCCCCTCGCGTAGCGCACCGCACCAATGACTAGGAACTCGTCACGCGGGCCAAGCACAATCGGGCCACGCTGCCGCCAGTTGTCTGGGTTTTCTTCCGGTGGGGTGAAACGCTCGTCGTACAGGATTTCATCGTCTTTGCGCATGTCACGCCGCATCTCCCAATAATCATCAGCGGTCACTGCGTACCCCCTATGACCGTGGCAAGCATGATGACAGATATGGTCACGACACCTATCAGAATGGTCGCGACTAGGACGCAGGTCAGGAGGATGAAGTCAAAAGGCTCCTCCTCCAGCCACTCATGGAATTTTTCACGCAAGGTCACTGCTGGGCCTCCTTGAGAGTGTTGGCGGCCTGCTCTGCCAGGCGTCGGGTTTCTGCTTCGACTTCTTCCCACGTCCAGATGTGGGCGATGCCGGCGAAACCGGAGAAGAAACTGATATTGGGAAACGTCTTGATTTGTCCTGAGAATTCCGCTTCGGGATGTGGGCAGTCCCCAGCGTGGTTGGTGTCGAAGCCGATGATGTGCCCCTCGTGGTAGGTCAATCCGCCATGCACCTCTACGTCGTCGAAGAATTGCAGGTCTTCTTCCTTAAGCCATGGGTGGTTTTCGGGTAGTTCGATGTAGCCGTTGATGCTGAACGGTCCCATCTGGGTCATGCAGTTGATGCCCTGGTGGGTGAAGCGCCGGTCTGTGCCGTTGGCGATGCAGGCAAACGGGTCAGTCATTGTGTTTCCTTCATTTGGCGGAGCTTGATTTGTATTGCAAGGATTTGGGATTTTGACAGGGTGTATCCGTCGTCCCCTGGAGGCCGGTTCTTGATTGCGCTTGACCTGTTAGTACTCGTTTGCATGACTAGTGCTTCGCGAGTGCGAACTTCACGCTTTTTACCGCGTAGTGGGTAGTCAGCAAGGGTGTCTCTTCCTCGTCCTTCGCGAACGTGGTTGTAGCAGCATTTGCAGAGGTTTCGGGCTTCATGCCGTTTCATGTTTTGGCAGCGAATGCAGACGATGAGTTTTGTAGAGCGGTTCCCCATAGTTGGTCGAATTCTTCTTGGTCGATGTTGAAGGTGTCCCGGTTGAGGACGATGCTGTGGCGTGCAGTGCGCCCGGTTTCCTGCTGGTAGACGGTGCGTAGGTTTTCGTCGGCGATTCGGCAGGCGTCTTCGTCGAGCTCGATGTGTCGCATGCGGTTGTGGTAGAGATCATCCAGCTGGTCGGGGTTGAGCCCGGAGAGCTGCATGATGCGCGCTAGGTAGATCCCCGTACCACCAAATGGGTCTGTGATGCGTACTTCTGGGTCTGCGAGGCTGTAGCCCTGGGCTGCGAGTTGGTGGATGACTGCGCGGACTTGAAAGTCCACGATTTCTACTGGGGTGACTACTACCCCGTCGCGTTGTCCACGCTTCGTGTCTGTGCCCTGCTGGTAGTCGTTGGCTATGCGCTGCTGTACTGCGGCGCGGGAGTCGTGCATGTGCGGCCTCCTTCTACGGGCGTCTTTATTGAGTTGTCGTGTGGAAGCTTGAGGCCCCCTGGCTGGAGCCAAGGGGCGAGGTCAGCTTTTAGAAGCCGAGGTTCGGGGACGCAGCAGCAGCGCCTCCGCCGAGCGCGGAGAACACGTCCTCCGCGGTGGTGGGCTCAGCGCCCAGGCGCTCACCATCCTTAACCTTCTGAATACCGCTCAAGGATGCGGCCACCCCGACGTTGCCGGAGTTGGAGTACACGTAGAACTGCACGGCCGCGTTGACGTACATGCCGGAGTAGACCTCCGACTGGTCAATGATGGGGCGAACATTGCCGTCCACGATGAATGGCTTTCGAGACTCTGGTGCCTTCGCGGAGATGAACCAGTGGCCTTGGTAGGCGTCTCCGCGGGGCTCACCGTTGTTCTTCGGACGGTCACCGTCGCGCAGCGGCGGGTACTGGGTCATGGCGGGGTCGATCGCCTGCTTGATGGTGCCGCGGGTAACTGCGTCCTGGACGGCGGCATCAATCGCGGCGTTGACTGCTGCGATGGTCTTCTCATCGTTCTTGGGGATGAGGAGGACGGCTTGGTATTTCGGGTCAGCTCCTTCGGCTTGTGCGCGTGGGGTGAAGAGGTCGTTGAAGCTGAGTCGTGCGGGGAAGGTGGCGTCGCGGTTGGTGATGGCCATAGTGTGGTTCCTCCTTGGAACTAGTTGGTGATGGGTGATAGTGGGGGTTGGTGCCGGTGAATCTCGTCGACCAGCGGCAAACACGGGGCTAGGCGGCGTCCGGGTAATCCGGCTCCGGCTCCGGGTCGTCTCCGAACTTCTCCCCTGTCGGGTTGAAGACGGCTTGAATCTTGCGGTACGCGGCTTCTTGGTCAGTCATTAGTTGCTCCTTCTAGTGGTTGGAATACGGTCTCAGGTGTGGCTACTGCCAGTGCAGGGCGCTTATCTGATTCGGGCACCAGCGTGGGTTTGCCCTGTGGTTTGTGGACGAGGTCGCCGAGCGTGTCCTGGAACTGCTTCTTGCCCAGCAGCTTCGTCATCGCAGTGATACCCAGCAGCTTCTTCTCGTAGGGGTCGTGGCCGGCCTTCTCAACCGCGGCGGCAACCTTCTCTTCGTCGGTGTACTTGCGCACACTGCGGCCTTCCACGAGCTTCAACCCGGGGTAAGCATGCCCGCTGTTGGCCTTATCCAGCGCGAACTTCTCTACCGTGGACAGCCACTTTTTCAGCTCCCCAGACCAGGTAACAATCTGGGCTATCTGGTCGTCAGTGAGTGTTTCCGGCGCCGGTGCTGCCGGGGTTACCTCGTCCGCTTCCTTCGGTATTGGGGCGAAGTACTTAGCTGCCAGCGCTGTGCACTGTGGGGCGTGTCGGCAGAATCGGCACCACTCCCCCGCACGAAGCTCCCCCTCACCATTAATCGCGGCCTGGGCGCGGGGCTTGACCACCGTGTCAGCCCACTGCATCAGTTCCCCCACGCTGACCTCGTCAACGCTGATGTTGTTTAGACGGGGTTGGAATATCACCATCCGCACCGTCTCGATGTTGTAGATCATGCCGAACTGGGTGAGCGCGCCCAGGGCGTACAGGGCCATCTGTGGATTACCCACAGCGGACACCTCCACGCCCTTGCCGTACTTGAGGTCAATGACGGTCATGGTGCCGTCCCCCACGATGAGGGCATCCCCAGTGCCGAAACCATCCGGCACGATGTGGCTGAAGTCGAGGCGTTGCTCAATAGCGAGGAACGCGGCGGGGCTGGTCTGCTGTGCGCGGTCGAGCTCAGCAACAACGTTGTCGACGTAGTCGTCGGTGTAGTCGTCCATCTCCTCCGTGACCCAGTCGGTGCTGGTGAGCGTGCTGGGCAGGCCCTGGAGGTTGCGGAGCTTGTGCTCCGCGAGTTCGTGGGCGGCAGTACCCTCGGCAGCGGCATCAGAGCTACTGTCCGGGTATTGCTCTTCCAGCCTGGGGGCTGGTGTGCAGTTGAGCCAGCGGTGAGCGCTAGAGGCGGACAGCACAGCATGCGCACGCCCGGCATGCCCCTCGGGCTCTGGTTCTTCTTCGATGGTGCCCAGTGTCTTCACCTTGCCGAAAGACAAGCGCGTCGGGCCGTTACCATCCTCGTTCGCCAGCGGAATCGTCTTCTTGTTGAGGTGGCCAGCAATACGGCGAATGACACCGTCACTGTCTTCTAGGTGGGTGATGCCGACCTGGTTGATGACGTCCTCAATGTGGGCAAGCTCCTCATCACCAACGGCATCAGGTATGGCAAGGAGAGCTTGGTATTCACTCATCCATAGCCTCCTTGTGCTTGGTGGCCATGCTGATGAGCTCCTGCAGTTTGTCCTTCGGCACGTCGGTCAGTGTCTTAACCCCGAAGTGCGGGAAAAGCTCGCCGGTAATCCATCCGGGGCCTTCCGCGAGACTAATCTGGCGCAGGACGGTTTGAGCTTCGTGGAGCAGAGCATTGTCCTGGGCTTCGGGTTCTGTCGAAGTCTCCGAGGTCTCCGAAGTCTCCGGCTGCGCCGCGGGCTCTGCCGACTGCTGCTCTACCGGCCCCGGCGCGGCCTGCGGGCCCCCCACCTGAGGCCACGGGGACACGCTATCCGGCTCCTGCTTAATGCGGTCGTACGTGCGCTGCAGAGTATCAATACCGATGGCGAGCAGGTCGAGGGTTAAATCCTTATTCATCCAGGTCATTGTTGGTGTCCTTTCCGGTGATGAGGTTGGTGCCGTGGACGGTCAAGCGGCGTGACCCGTCCTCCAGCGTGGTGATGTATCCCTTCTCAATCAGGTCTTCGAGTTGGGCTTTGGTGATGTGTTTGGCTGCTGCCCAGCGGCGCAGGGTGTTGCGGTCGTTGTTGGTGGTCATGGTTGGGCTCCTTGGTCGAAGCGGTCGAGGGTGATGTCGGTGAGTGCGAGGGCAGTATCCTCGGTGAGCCCTGCAGCGAGGTAGGCCTGCATGGTGGTTGCGGCCTGGTCGATGAGCTCGTCGAGGCGACTACGGGGTGGGATGATGCGCGCCGGCATCAGGTTTGGGGTGTTCATGCGGTCCTTAGGTTGAGAATTGCGTGCGCAAGGCGAGCATGGCCTGGGCAGAAACGAAAACCCCGACCAAGGTCAGGGTCATCAGCGCCTTCCTTCCAACAACCGTGATAGAGGCATTTCGTTTCTCTGCGGTATGCGAGGAGGGCATCTAATGCTGCTGCGCGCGTCTTAAACGGCGTTCGTTTAGGGATGTTGGCCCACCAGCGTCCGTTGTCGAGAGTGGGTTTTATCAGGCGGTCTTCTCTCACAGCGAAGCGCGCTCCATATCGATAAGCTGCTCCATCTCAAAGCACTTGTCCCGCAGCTGCGGGAAAGTATCCCCGTGGTCGTGCATCCAGTCGAGGATTTCGCCCTCGAGTCGTGCGAGTGCGATTTTGCGGGCCTCACGGGATGGGTGCGAGCTGGAATATCCGATAAGCGGCACAGCTATCACATCCAGACTGGCGGCATGCTGAGGAAAGCGTGCAGGATGAAGCCAATCAGCATTCCGAGGATGCCGGTAGCCCAGGCCAATCTTGTGCGTTTTGCGGCGATGTCTTGCCAGTAAGCAACACGACGCGCATCCGGTGTGGTGCGTGGTGGGCGGTTGGTGGTGGTCATTTTTTCTTTGCTTCTTTCTCTGTGAGGATGGCGAGGTGGCGGGCGTAGTTGGCGGCGTCGAGGATGCGCTTGCGCATGCCCTCGGGCAGTCGGGTGAACCGGCAGAGGGCGCGGTACCGGCCCTCAATCTCGTAAAATTCTTTGACCGCTTGGTCGAGTGGGATTTCGAACTTGTGGTTAGGCGGCATTGTTGACCTCCATGTATCGGGTCAGGTGTGTGTAGTGGATGAGGTACGGGGTGCCTACCGCGCTTTGGTATGCGGGTAGCCGTCCGGCGGCGCAGTCCTGGCGGATGGTGCGGTGCGATAGGCCGGTAATGGCGGCAAATTGGGCGACGGTAAGGTTGGCGACCCTTTTGCCGAGGACAGCCTCAACCATCTCCATGAGTTGTTTGGTGTTCATCGCCATACCACCCAGAAGGTGCGGGGGCGTGGCTTGCGGTGGCGGCGATGAAAAAGGTGTTTAAGAAGGCGGTTCAATTGGGGCTCCTTAGTTCATGTAGTTGTGGTGGGTGTTTGTGGGTGGGGTTGCAGGCGTGCAGTGCCAAAGGGTGGGGCCGGAAAGGGTGCGACGGAAAGCCACCCCACCCCGGTTACAGCCTTGACGCTCCATCTCTCCTCCGACGGGAGCTAGCGCTTTACAACCCCTGGTGCCCAGCCGGGGAGTCGAACCCCGGTGCTTGCAAGGAATCAGCCACCCGCTTGTAGGCAATAAGTGATGATTTCGTGTTCCGTTCTGGGCTTGGTATTTATGTCAGCGCCGCTCGTTCCCTCCCAACCACGTCGGGGTGCCTACCTCACGGTTCGCCCCGGTCATCGCAATCTAAGAACCATGCTCACGGGGCCGGTATCTTCCGGCGCTCTTCACTATTGAGTTCTCATTCATCGCGGCCGGCCGAGTTCCTGCCCTATCCCCTGGGACAGGAATACTTCGGCGGCCTGGTGCCCGTGGGGAGGCTTGCACTCCCCTTGCCTGCTAAGTCGGGCTATTCCGCTTCGATATGCTCGCGTTCCCTGATGGAGCTGTGTGCGAAGCTTTCCGCTTCCTCAAAGAGGGCGTCTACTTCGTCGGGGTTTATCTGCTCCTTGAGGGCTGCTTTGATGTAGCCGAGCATGAAAGCTTCGACATAAGGGCTGGTCATGGCAGGCCTCCTTATGCGTGGTGGACGCCGCGGTACCACCAACCCCGGCCCAAGGGCGGCGTCTTAGTGAGGCGTAGGTAGAGGTTTAGGAAGTGTTCGCGGTGTTCGTTGGGTCGGTGCATGGGTGTAGACTCCTGTGGTGAGAGATTGATTTTCTTCTTGGCTCGGCGTTGCAGCGTCGGGCCCTTTTCTTATGCGGCGGCGGGCTCGGCCTGGTCGAACCAAGCGCCGATGTAGCTTTTGTCGCCTTGTAGGGCGGATACTCGCAGTGCGAGTTCTGCGGTCACTTTTGCCCCGGCGCGTAGCTTTGGCATGTCTTCGGGGCGGACTCCGATGAGTAAGGCCAGCTGCTCCTCGGTTTGCACGTTGCGTGAGCGCATGATGGCGTCGAGTGCTCCGGGGCGGAAGGTGAACCGCGGCGGTGTGACAGCCATGTAGTTACCTCCATGTGGTTTTCAAGTTTTTGGTCGAGGCCCTTGTGAACCTGACAAGATTCATTATGAACCTATTGAGGTTCAATGTCAATCCGTTCAGACTCATTTTGATAATTCCCCAGCGCTTGACACGTTTTTACACATGGTTCATAATGAACCTATGGAACTTCAAGAATGGCTATCTACGCTCCCTGGCGCCCCCACAGTCAGCCAGGCGGCTGACCACTCCAACATCTCGAAAGCGACGCTGCTGCGTCATGCGAAAGCGGGCAAGACGACTGCCGAGTTCGTCATCATCATTTCCCGCGCCTACGGGGTCAACGAGGTTGAATCCCTTCTATCCCTCGGCTTCATCACTTCCTCGGCTATCGACGAGTACGGCGTTGAGGCAGCACTAGAAGGCGCGACTAACCAGCAGCTGCTTGACGAAATCATGCGTCGCTCCGACCCCGAGGCCCGCTACCTCTTCGGCAACGACAACGACGATGACGTCATCGGCTTGGACCCCAGCATCGCCCCCGTCTCCTCCCTCGACGATGCGCGTTCGAACGGCGCCGATAGTGATGTCCACTCCCTGCCGTACGCTGCCGACAGCAGTGATACTGAGCCAGAGCCGGGAGATGATGACTACCATGATGGACCCTGATGCCCTCGCCGAAGCCCTCGGCGTCACTCTCACCGAGCACACCGGGGGTGAGAAAGGCCGCTACTACGGCGGCAGGCACATTAGCCTGCGTCGCGGTCTCGGACCGGTGAATCGCCGGTGCACGCTCGCTCATGAGCTTGGGCATCTTATCGCCGGGCATGACCCGGCCGCTGCGGGCTGGATCCGCGCGAGGCAGGAGCGCCAGGCCGACGAGTTCGCCGCGCGGTTGCTCATCAGCCCTATCGAGTACGCACTGGCCGAGCAGCTTCATGGGCCTAGCCTGTCCGCGATAGCGCACGAGCTCGGGGTCACCGTCCACCTGGCCACCACGTGGCAATCCCTCTATGAAAGGCAATCAGTATGAAAAAGCTCTCTATATCTCTCATTGCGGCCCTTGCGGTGTCCCTGTCCGCGTGCGGTGCACCTGGCGACAGTGACGAGCCAATCACTACCACGGCGACGACTAGCGCCACCTCGTCGACCTCAACGACGACCAGCAGCACCACCACAGCGGCTACGTCATCAGAGACCCCCGCTGAGCAAGACGACCCAGTCCCGGCAGGTGACTACCCAGCGCAAGCAGACATGCAGCAGCAGGGCGCCAATGCCGACCGCGTCAACCGCTTCCAGGACAACCAGGGCCGCTACTGGCTATGCGATAAAGCCACCCCTCAAGGCAACCCGGAGGTGCCTGAATACAACACGCCGAACGGCTGCATGGGCCCGTTCAACACCGTGGAAGAGCTGCAAGACGGACTTTATGGTGCTATGGCTGACGCCCTGGCCGAGGAGTTCGACATCGACACTGAAACGCTTGACCCGCCCGCGCCGGAAGCGGTGAGCTCCGATGACATTGCCGACGGCATTGCTGAGGACCTCGGCTGTGAGGGGGCGACCATGAATGAGGACGGCAGCTACTCGTACTACGGGTGCGAAGAGTAGGTATGCCTTCGCGGAGCTGAGCTCAAATACGCGAAGGCACCCTAGGCCCAACCGGGGGGGGATTGTGAGCCCAACAACAGCATAAAGCAAGACCGGCCCTGGCGCTCAACATGTGGAAGTCGCGAGCACCAGGACCGGAATATCCAACCATGAACTAGGAAGGACGTGTCTATCATATGGCATCCATCAAGGCATACGAGACAGCGCGCGGCATACGCTACCGCGTCGACTACGTAAAACCAGACGGCAAAAACACCACAAAACGCGGATTCAAACGCAAGCCCCAAGCGGAAGAATGGGCCAACCGCAACGCGGTATCCATCGCCGATGGTGACTGGGTCGACCCCACCAAAGGCGCGGCAAAGCTCCACGAGGTCGCCGAGGACTGGCTCGTACTCAACGAGCTACTCAAGCCCTCCAGCACGGACATGAATCTCACCATCTGGCGCGGCACCGTAAAGCCCTACTGGGGTGACCGGAAGGTCAAGGACATCACGCACCGCGAGGTACAGCGGTGGGTATCCGGCATGGGCTACTCCCCATCCTGGGTACGCAACTGCCATAGCGTTCTGTGCCAGATTCTGGACGTTGCGGTTAAAGACCAGCGGGTGAAGAAGAACGTCGCGCGGGGTGTGCGCTTGCCGAGAAAAGTGAAGACGGTGCATGTGTATCTGACGATGCAGGAGCTGAAAGACCTCGCGGATGAGTGTGTGCGTCACGGTGAGATTGTGATGCTGCTAGGCACGACGGGCCTGCGTTGGGGTGAGCTCGCGGCACTTCGGCCGAGGGACCTGGATCCGCTGAATAACCGTATCCATGTGCGCCGGAATGCGGTGTATTTGGATAACGAGAAGAGGTGGCATTTCAACACGACGCTGAAGAACCATAAACGGCGGAGTGTGGCGGTGCCGAAGGCGGTTATGGGCCAGGTGCTCGCGGTCGCCTCTGGTCGTAGGCGGGATGAGTTGATTTGGCAGACGCGGGATGGCACGCCGATGCATTCCCCTGGGCACCGGACGTGGTTTGACGGTGCGGTGAAAAGGATGCAGGCGAGTGCGAAGCAGGCTATTGATGAGGCTAAGGCTGCGGGCTTGCCGGAGCCGCGCGCGTTTGAGCGCATCACGCCGCATGGGCTAAGGCATGTGGCGGCGGGATTGCTAGTTAATGCGGGGGCGAACGTGAAAGTGGTGCAAACACAACTGGGTCATGCGGATGCGGCGGAGACGCTGAATACGTACGCGGATTTGTTCCCGGATATGCTGGATGAGGTGGCAGAGACGATGGATGGGATGATTGCGGAGGTGGTGGATATTTCTCAAGCTCCGTCAGTTCTCCGTCAGGAGGGTGGTGGAAAGGCGGTTTAGCCTGGTAAAAGGCGACTCCTATTCTAGGTTCGAGTCCTGGTGGGGAAGCAAGATAAAGCACCGCGTAACCTGGACTTACCCAGGGGGCACGGTGTTTTATTTTCGCTTTATTTTCTTTTCCTGCGACCGCGCCGAAACCCCCTGATTTCGGCTTAAGGGACATTTCGTGTGGATTTGCGGCG
>NZ_KV805043.1:0-425 GCF_001811515.1 Corynebacterium sp. HMSC076G08
ATCGACATCGCCAACGATCCCGCATTCGACGCATGGACGTTTTCCCAAAAGGTGCTCTACGCACTTGATAAAGAAGTCGCGGCCAGGCGCGAGCGACGCATCAACAAACTGCTGAAAGCATCCCGATCGCCGAACCTTGATGCTTGCCTTGAAAACGTGGTCTGCACGCCTGACCGCAACATCAACCCCGAGCAAGTCAGCAGACTCGCTCACGGACAATGGTGCCACCTGGGCCAAAACATTGTCATCCTGGGCAAATCCTCAGTCGGCAAAACCTACCTCGCCCAAGCCCTGATCACAGCAGCATGCCGCAATGACTACTCCGCACGGTTCTACCGCACCGACATGCTTGCCGCCGAACTGGCAGTCCTCCAACCCGATGACCCTAAACGGCTGAAGTTCATCCAGCACCTCCACGACGTCGA
>NZ_KV805044.1:0-342 GCF_001811515.1 Corynebacterium sp. HMSC076G08
CACGGTCAGCGTGAAACACCAGCCCATCAGGAACATCACCACGTAGTGTATGCGCCATCCGCAGGGCCCGTTCGACCAAACTTGTGTCTTGAACGCTATCCATAGCCCAGCCCAGTACCCTGCGGGAATGACCATCGCGGACCGCGCACAAATACAACCAGCCCTCGCTGGTGCGCAGGTAAGTAATATCCGACATCCACACTCGGTTGAGCTGACCAGTATCAAACATGCGCTTGACCAGGTCAGGAAGTGTGGACTTGCGCTTGGCTTGGATTGTAGTCACCGGGACAAAGGCACGCGGTGAAATCCGGACCTGACCCCTGTTTGGTAGACACCTGATAT
>NZ_KV805046.1:0-261 GCF_001811515.1 Corynebacterium sp. HMSC076G08
TGAGACTTATGATCCGAAGGGTCAGGATCAGGAGGTTCCGGTAGGCGGTACTCCGGATCCGAAGAAGAACATCGAGAATGCTGGTGATCTTCCGGAGGATACGAAGTACGAGTACAAGGAGACCCCTGACACCAAGACTCCGGGTGAGAAGAACGTTACTGTTGTGGTGACGTACCCGGATGGTACGACTGATGAGGTCGAGACGACTGTCACGGTTACCGATACTCCGAAGTCTGATGCTGAGACTTATGATCCGAAGGG
>NZ_KV805047.1:0-55692 GCF_001811515.1 Corynebacterium sp. HMSC076G08
ATATCAGGTGTCTACCTAACAGGGGTCAGGTCCCCTTGAGCTCCCTGCCGTCATCGACACCGAGGCCACACTGACCACCCAGTACAAGGTCACCTCCATAAGCACCCTGGTGGTGGTCGACGCGAAGGGCGACGTTACCTTCCGGGCCACCGACCCGTCTGCGGAAAAGATCCAAGAAGAACTCACCAAGGCCGGTGCCCAATGACAGCCCTGCTTGCCCTGGCCTTCGCCGCTGGAATGATTGCCCCGGTCAATCCCTGCGGTTTCGCCCTCCTGCCCGCCTGGATAGCCCAGACCATCGGGGACGCCCGGACGCGCCCGCTCGCGCTGCGTCTGGCCCACGGGCTTCGGGCCGGGCTCGCGCTCAGCCTCGGCTTCGCCGGGACCCTGGCAGCCTTCGGGCTGATCGTCAGCGCGGGCGCCAGGACCCTGATCAGCGCAGCGCCCTGGCTGGGAATGGCCACCGGGGTGATCCTTCTCCTGCTGGGCCTGGCCATGCTCACCGGACTCACACCACGGCTCCGTCTGCCGGCCTGGGCCACGAAACCCCGCACACAAGAAGCCGCAGGGGCAGGTCACAAAACCGGGCGCATGGTGGCCTTCGGGATCGGATACGCCGCAGCATCCCTCGGCTGCACCCTCGGGGTGCTCCTGGCCGTGATCGCCCAAGCCCAGGCCGTCGCCAGCTACGCCGGGCTGCTCGCGGTCTTCGCCGCCTACGCCGCAGGCTCGGCCACTGTCCTGATGCTCGTTTCGGCAGGCACGGCCATCGCCGGGGCCGCCCTCGGGCGAAGAATCACCGGCCTGGCCAAGCACAGCAACCGCATCGCCGCCTTCATCCTCACCATAACCGGCGCCTACCTCAGCTGGTATTGGTATCCCGCCGCCACCGGCGGAACCGCACAGGCCAACAGCCTCGCCGTATGGTCAGCCGCCGCCAGCGCCTGGATCAGCGACAACAGCACCCTGATCGCAGCCCTCGCCGCAGCCGTGGTGCTCGCATCGGCATTGGCCGCCCTCAACCGGCGCAGGAGACTGCGCATCAGACAGGGAACGCCGCCCACAGGCGAGGGCCCCGGGCAAAGCGGGGAACCCGACTGCTGCACACCAACTCCGGACAATAACTCGACCGAGGACCGGCCAGGCACGATCCCGTAGCTGGCCGAGGACTCCCAAAAAGCAAGGGGGAGAGGGAACCTTGCCCATCTTCTGGCAAACGAGGCGCCCGCCTATCAGGACAGGTTGGTACAGCGGCATCAGGCCGGAAGTCAATTCGTGCGGCCCTGCTCGTCGTCTGAAACGACAATTCGGATCGCTAGCGGTCGGGCGATTGACGCTGCCTGAAGCTCAAGTGTGGGTCGTTGATGGAAGTTACTACCAGGAGGGGGAGAGTGAGGCGGTGGGTTAGATCTCTTTTAGGCGATTCCGCTTGGAGGCGAAGAGAACGCCTCCGCCGGTGATAATCGCAGCGGCAACAAGGTAATACGCCGGGGCGAGTTGGTTGTCTGTTTTGTCAATAAGCCAGGTGGCGATCATGGGCGCTGTGCCGCCGAAGACAGCGTTAGCTGTGTTGAAGGTGAGTGCAAAGCCGGAAAGGCGAACATGGGTGGGGAACTGTTCGGAGAGGAAGGAGGGGAGGACGCCGTCGTTAAGCGCAAGCACGCCGCCCAGGCACACCTGGATGATGATGACCAGGAGAATCCCAGCGCCGTCTAGGAGCATGAAGGCAGGGACGATGAAGAGGCCCATGAAAAGTGCAGCACACAGCATGGTGGTGCGGCGTCCCAGGCGGTCCGAAAGCAGGCCGGTGAGAAGTGCGAAGCCGATATAGAACGCGGAAGCGACCGACGACGCAATGAAGGCAGGTGTCTCCGCCATGCCCAGCTCCTGGGAGAGGTAGGTGGGTAGATAGGTCAGGATGACGTAGAAGCCAATGGCGTTGAGAACCGCGCCCGAGAAGGCTATTGCCAGGGCCTTGGGATATTTGATGACCTCGCGAAGAGGGGATTCTTCCGTGTCATCTTGATTCTCAAAGCGGGAAGACTCATCGGCGTTGCGGCGAATCCACAGGCCGTAGAGGCCCAGAGGTAGTGCGATGAGGAAGGGGACGCGCCAACCCCAAGAAACGAGAGCATCGTCGTCGAGTACGCCGGTGAGTAAAGCCGCAATGAGGGAGCCCAATAGCAGGCCGGATGCTGTGGCGGAAGGAACGATTGCGGCGTAAATGCCCCGCTTATGCGTCGGGGCGATTTCTGCGAGGTGCGTGGCTGCACCGGCATATTCGCCAGCCGCGGAGAAACCTTGGACCATGCGCGAAAGTAGAAGCAGCAGGGTGGCGGCGAATCCGATGGTTTCGTAGCTGGGGAGGAAGCCGATCACGGCTGTCGCTAGTGACATCATCGTGATCGATACCGTCAGGGTTTGAATTCGTCCGTGTTTGTCACCAAAGTGTCCCCACACTATTCCGCCGAGCGGGCGGACGAGGAAAGAAAGCGCAAAGAGTGCGAATGTCATGATGAGCGCGCGGCGCCCTTCCATCTCCGGGAAGAAGACTCGGGAGATAATGGCCGACATATAAATGTAGGCCGCATAGTCAAACCATTCGATGAAGGTTCCTATGAAGGACGCTTTGATAGCGCTGTGGTGTTGTGTGGAATCGGGGCCTGGTGGTGCTTGGGTTGACGTGGACATAGCTTCCACCGTACAGAAACTATATGTGCTCCACGTCACTTAATTCCTAAACGTTCACGCTTTCCCGCTCGTTCTCGTCAGCGTTCATGATGTCATTGACGCCACCCTCGGCAGCGTCCCAGGTTGCTCGGTCTTGGATGCCGGCGCGCTTGGCGACGATCGTGGCGCACAGAGCCTGACCGGTGACATTGACGGCGGTGCGGCCCATATCGATGATGGGCTCGATGGCGAGCAAGAGGCCGACGCCTGCCAGCGGGAGACCCAGTGTGGAGAGCGTCAGTGTCAACATAACGGTGGCGCCTGTCGTGCCGGCAGTAGCTGCGGAACCAATGACGGAAACGAAGATGATGAGAAGGTATTGGGTCGGGGAAAGGTCAATTCCGTAGAACTGCGCAATGAAGATGGCGGCGATAGCCGGGTAGACGGAAGCGCAGCCGTCCATCTTCGTGGTAGCGCCGAGCGGGATGGCGAAGGAGGCGTATTCGCGAGGCACACCCATAGCCCTCTCCGTAAAGCGCTGGGTAACCGGCATGACTCCCATAGAAGAACGGGTGACGAAACCGAGGGAGAATACTGGCCATACGCGCTTGTAGAAGCCAATGATTGGAATGCGGTTGAATGCGAGGACGGCAGGGTAGACCACAACAATGACAAGGGCGAGCCCGACATACATCGCGAGGACGAACTTGCCCAAGGAGCTCAGCGCATCCCAGCCGTAGGTAGACACGGCTTTACCGATGAGGGCGGCGGTGCCAATCGGGGCGAGACGGATGATCCACCAGAGAACCACCTGGATGACCTTGAGGAAGGATTCGGTAAAGCGCAGGAAGGGATCGGCTGCCTTGCCAGCCTTGACCGCTGCGATGCCCAGAGCCAAAGAAATGACAAGGAGCTGAAGGGCGCCGAAGCTGAGGGAGACTTCGCCATCACTCAGGGAAGCCTTGAGTCCAAAGAAGTTGGCGGGGACGAGTTGCTGGAGGAAGGCGGTCCAGGACCCAACGTTGGAAGGATCGGCGGCGGTGGAGGCGTCGACAGTTGTGCCCACTCCGGGCTTCATCACGAGGGCAACGAGAATGCCGGCCAAGACGGAGAAGAAGGCCGTAATGGCGAACCATACGAGGGTGGAGATTGCCAGCGAGGCGGCGTTAGCCACCTTGCGCAGGTTGGCAACCGAGGTGACGACGGCCGCGAAGATGAGCGGCGGGACCATTACTTTGAGCAATTGGACGTACGCGCCGCCGACGCCGGACAAGGTATCGGAGAGCCACGAGGACTCCATGCCGGAGGCGATGAAGCCGAGAATGAGGCCGATAATGAGGCCGGCGATGACTTGGGCTCCAAAGCCGGTGGCCCACGAGGGCAGCGTGCGCGAGGATGCGCGGGAGGAAGTGTCGGACACGAGATTTTCCTTCTAGACAGTGTTGTATAGAAATGGACCATTTGGTTCGGTAAAGTCATACCGATCGGTTCATTAGAACATGTAACACCGTACGCTGCCCAGAAATTCCCCCGCAAATTATGGGATGCGCTTGGTCCACTCGTCGTTGAGGAATTTGGTGTCGACGAGGTGGCGGGCGGCGGCTAGGGAGTCGTCGGAAAGCTCGGCGTCGACGGCGCCGTAGCGGGTAGCGAACTCGCGTGCCATGGTCTCGATGATTTCCTCGCGGGGCACGCCGGTTTGGCGGCGCAGCGGGTCCACGCGCTTCTTTGCGCTGGCTAGGCCCTTGGAAGACACCTTGACCTTGCCGATGCGCAAGACTTCCATCATCTTGTCTGCATCGATGTCATAGCTCATCGTGGTGTGGTGGAGCACCGCACCTTTGCGGCGCTTTTGCGCGGCACCGCCAATCTTTCCGCCGTCCGAGGTGATGTCATTAATCGGCACGTACCAGGCGTTGACGCCAAGCTTGCTCAGCGCCGCGAGTACCCATTGGTCTAGGTACTCGTAGCTGGCCTCGTAGGAATAGCCGGCCACGAGCGAGTCCGGGGCGTACAGGGAATAGGTCACGCAGTTGCCGCCCTCCATGAACATCGCACCGCCACCGGAGATTCGGCGTATTGGAATGATGCCGTGCTTGTCGACGCCCTCCTGGTCCAACTCGTTGGCATAGGACTGGTAGGAACCGAAGACGACGGCGCGGTCCTCCCATTCCCAGAAGCGGAGCGTGGGCCCGCGCTTTCCTTCCGCGACTTCGTTGAGGAGGACTTCATCGAGGGCAACGTTTACTGGGGTAGGTAGAACCCCAGGACGCAGGATCTCCCAGCTGTGGTCGGTGAAATCGGTGCCGCCTGACAGCGCGCGCTTGACCGTGACAGCTAGGTGGTGGGTGTCGAATCCGTGGAGAGCTACGGGTGAATCGATTCGCGCCAGGGCGGCATCGAGGCGGGATTGGATGTCCTCGGTGCTTGTGGCAGTAGTGATGCCGACCAGCGCTGGGGCTAGTGCCTCGTAGGCCTCTTCCGGTTCGAGGAAGAAATCGCCAGAGACCTTGGCTGCGGTAACGGTGCTGTCGGCGTCAATATCGAGATCGACGACGAGTAGTTTGCCGCCGGGGACTTTGAGCTCGAAGTGTTCAGTTTGGTTCATGGTGTTCAGGGTACTCAGGTATGGCGGTGTGACGATTGGGGGAGTAGACCATTTAATGAATCCGAAAGTTGGGATGGGGGTAGCTAATGTTTGTTGGTTGTGTCTATGGAAGTAGTAAGGGGTCACGTAGAGGGTTGCTGTTGGGTGCTACGTTGCGGGCGCAAGTTAGTGCGTTAATGTTTCGTTCTAGAATATGGGGAGGAAATGTAGGGCTGGGCTGGCAGGCGTTTGAAGTGCTCAAAAAGGCTGTAATCTAATCGTTATAGCTAATATGACCTGCGGCTACGCGCGATTTTGACAAAAGAAGGGGATGCGGCGGTGGCGCATTGTTGTGTCGTCCGTATGGTGGGGGTCAACGCAAACGAAATAGCAAATCGTCCCCCAATCCCCTGGGATTTATGGGGGTAGAGATGAAAGCTATCGTTTGCCATCGAGATATAGACCAAATGTAGAAAGGTTTAGAGAAACAATGGGTAAGAACATCAAGGATCTGTTTAACGCAACCGCATACGACAAGGCCGGCGAGAAGCTGGGCTCCGTCAAGGAGGTCTTCGTCGACGAGCAGTCCGGTCAGCCGACTTTCGTTGAGGTCAACCACGGTCTGTTCGGTATGAGCTCCAGCTTGGTTCCGCTCCGTGGTCACGATTTCACCGGTGATGAGCTCAAGCTGGCTTTCTCTAAGGACCGCATCGAGAACGCGCCGGATTTTGACTCCGATAAGCCGCTGACTCCTGAGGCGCAGGCGGACATCTTCAAGCACTACGACCTCGAGAACGCACAGGACGTAACCACCTACCGTGACGAGCGTGATGAGCGCGCTGGCGTTGCCGGTGCTGGCGTAGCTGGCGCTGGTGTTGCCGGTGCTGGTGCAGGTGCACACGCTAAGGATGAGACCGAGCGCGCCGCTGTCTCCGACAATAGCGTCACCAACAACGAGGGCGAGGTTATCCGCTCCGAGGAGCGCTTGGACGTCAACAAGGAGCGCGTGGCCACCGGCGAGGCGCGCCTGCGCAAGTACGTCGTGACCGATACCGAGACCGTCGAGGTTCCGGTTGAGCGCGAAGAGGTTCGCGTCGAGCGCACCCCGATTTCCGAGGCTGACGCTGCCAACTACACCGGCACCATCGGTGATAACGGCGCGGAGGAAGCCTCCGTTACCCTGCACGAAGAGCGCGTGAATGTAGAGAAGAAGACCGTCCCGGTGGAGAAGGTTAACCTTTCCAAGGAGACCATCAAGGACACCGAGACCCACACCGAGGATCTGCGCAAGGAGCAAATCGATACCGACGGCATCACCGAGACCCGCAAGTAATCTCGGTTAAGGGCTAAGAGGCTGGAGCTGCAAAGCTCCAGCTTTTCGCGTTTTGGGTTTGTTCAGTATTTTCTGGTCTTGAACAGGGTGGAAAACGCAAGGCCAAGCCAGTAGGTTTGAATCATGTCACGTTTTAGCCCACTGAATTGGCCCGTTGTGCGCCAAATCCGGAACAAGGATGCCTTCGGCCGCGACGTGTCCACGCAGTCGGCTAAGAGTGAAGACCTGCGCGGACGCACCGTTGACGCGGATCGCGTCGTCCAGTCGGTCTGCCCCTACTGTGCAGTGGGTTGTTCTCAGCGCGTTTATGTCAAAGATGACCGCGTCATCCAAATCGAGGGCGACCCGGATTCCCCGATTTCCCGCGGTCGTTTGTGCCCTAAGGGCTCTGCGTCTGAGCAGCTCATTAATTCCTCGACCCGCATCACCACGATCAAGTACCGAGCGCCCTATGCCACCGAATGGCAGGAGCTCGATGAAGAAACCGCGATGGATATGATCGCGGACCGTTTCGTGGAGGCACGCGCGAGGCACTGGGAGGACGTCGATAAGCACGGGCGTCGTCTCAACCGCACCATGGGCATTGCGGGCCTGGGTGGTGCGACGCTAGATAATGAGGAGAACTACCTCATTAAGAAACTGTTTACCGCCACCGGCGCGATCCAGGTGGAGAACCAGGCGCGCATATGACACTCCGCCACTGTTCCTAGTCTAGGAACGTCGTTTGGCCGCGGCGGCGCAACCCAACCGCTGCAGGATATGGCGAATGCGGACTGCATCGTCATCGAGGGTTCTAATATGGCGGAATGCCACCCCGTGGGATTCCAATGGGTCGTGGAAGCCAAGAAGCGTGGTGCGCGCATTATCCACGTGGATCCGCGCTACACACGTACGTCTGCCTTTGCGAACCGTCACATCGGCATTCGGGGTGGTACCGACGTGGTGCTGCTCGGCGCGATTATCAAGTACGTGCTGGATAATGACCTGTATTTCCACGATTACGTGGTGAATTACACGAACGCGGCGTCGATCATCTCGCCGGATTTCCAGGACACCGAGGATTTGGAGGGCTTGTTCTCCGGGTACGACGCGGAGAAAGGCAAGTACGTCACGGACTCGTGGCAGTACGTGCGAAAGCCTGAGGGCTCCTCGTGGAACGTGGAGAAGGACATGACGCTGGAGGATCCGAATACGGTCTTCCAGATTCTCAAGCGCCACTACTCGCGCTACACCCCGGAGATGGTGGAAGAGACCTGTGGCATTTCGCCGGAGGACTTCTACTACTTGGCGGACTCGATTGCGCAGAACTCCACCCCGGAGCGCACTACGTGCTTCGCCTACGCGCTGGGCTTTACCCAGCACACCCTGGGTGCACAGTTCATCCGTACCGCGGCGATCCTGCAGCTGCTCATGGGCAACGTGGGCCGACCTGGCTCGGGGATCATGGCTTTGCGCGGGCACGCCTCGATTCAGGGATCGACCGATATTCCGACCCTCTTTAACTCGCTGCCGGGCTACCTGCCCATGCCGCACGCGGATCAGGAGACCTGGGAAGATTACCTGGATTCCTTCCGGCAGGAAGACCAGAAGGGTTTCTGGCAGCTGGGTGAGAACTACGCGGTCTCGCTCATGAAGTCCTACTGGGGCGACGCCGCAACCAAGGAAAATAACTGGGGTTTTGACCTCATGCCGCGCCTGTCCGGTGCGCACTCGACGTATGAGACCTTGTTGGCCATGCTGCGCAAGGAGGTGGAAGGCTACTTTGTCTTTGGCCAGAACCCGGCGGTGGCGCAGTCCAACGGCGGCATGCAGCGCCGCGGGCTCGCCTCGCTGAAGTGGCTGGTTGTCCGCGATTTCCAGGAGATTGAAACGGCAAGTTTCTGGAAGGATTCGCCGGAAGTCAAGAACGGCGAGCTCAAGACCGAGGAGATTGCCACCGAGGTCTTCCTCATGCCGGCGGCAACGCACGTGGAGAAGTCCGGAACCTTTACCCAGACTCAGCGCATGGTGCAGTGGCGCTTCCAGGCGACTCCGCCGCCGGGCCAGGCCCGCAGTGAGGCCTGGTTCTTCTACCAGCTGGGCAAGAAGATTCGGGCGCGCCTCGCGGATTCAACTGATCCGCGCGATCTGCCGATCAAGTCTGTCACCTGGGACTACACCGAGGATGAGCACGGCGATCCAAGCTCGGATGAGATTCTGCGTGAGATCAACGGCTACTACCTTGATGGGCCTAAGAAGGGCCAGCTTTTGCCGGCCTTTACGGAGATGCGGGCCGACGGTTCCACCTCCGGCGGCTGCTGGATCTACACCGGCGTGTACAAGGACGGTATCAACCATGCCGCGAAGAAGGTTCCGGGTTCGGAGCAGAATGAAGTAGCACTCGACTGGGGTTGGGTCTGGCCGGCCAACCGCCGCATTCTGTATAACCGCGCCTCCGCCAAGCCGGATGGCACTCCGTGGTCGGAGCGCAAGAAGTACATTTGGTGGGACGAGGACCAGGGCAAGTGGGTCGGCGATGATGTCCCGGACTTCCCGGTGACCAAGCGCCCGGACTACGTCGCGCCTGTCGACGCCGTCGGCCCCGACGCCCTGGACGGTGATGATCCCTTCATTATGCAGCCGGATGGCTTGGGTTGGCTGTTCGCGCCGAAGGGGCTGTCCGACGGTCCTCTTCCGACCCATTACGAGCCCCAGGAATCGCCGGTGCACAACGCGCTGTACAAGCAGCAGCAATCGCCGACGCGCCTGACTATCAAACGCGCGGACAACCTTTCCCGCCCCGAGCCAGGGGAGCGGGGCGAGGACGTGTTCCCGTTTGTCTTCTCCACCTACCGTCTGACGGAGATGTACACCTCGGGCGCGATGTCACGCCGCCTGCCTTACTTGGCGGAGTTGCAGCCGGGGCTCTTCTGCGAGGTGGACAAGGAACTGGCCGCCAAGCGTGGATTGGTCAACGGCGAGTGGGCCACCATCGTGTCCCCGCGCGGCGTCATCGAGGCTCAGGTTTTGGTGACGGACCGCATGGAGATGCTCACCATCAATGGTGAGGACTTCCACCAGATCGGCTTGCCGTATCACTACGGAGAATCGGAGACCACCGAGGTGGCCGGCGATGGCGCCAACGACTTGTTGGGCCTGACCCTAGAGCCGAACGTGTTCATCCAGAACTCCAAGGTGGGGGCATGCGATATCCAGCCGGGCCGCCGTCCGCGTGGCGAAGCACGCGTCAAGCTGTTGCGCGAATACCAAGAGCGGGCGCACCTCACTGTAGATTCGGGTAACCGGATCCTCGATGTCTCAGACGCTTTCAGCACGGAAGAGAACACTGCTTCTGCAGAAAACACTGGTGATGATTCCACAGCTGGCAACGAAGCAGACTATGAAGGCAAAGAAAGCTAAGGAGGACTAATGGCTAATCTTTTCACCGAAAAGGCTGATCGGCATGGCTATGGGTCCTATCAGCGCATGGCGTTCTTTACCGATACCTCGGTATGTATCGGCTGCAAGGCCTGCGAGGTGGCGTGCAAGGAATGGAATCGCAACCCGGTGGAGGGTTATGCGGTCACCGGTAATTCCTATGACAACACCGGTGGGCTAGGCGCGAATACGTGGCGCCACGTGGCTTTCATCGAGCAAAACAACGAGCGTATTGAGCAGGCACGCGAGGACGGGCGCAAACTTGTCTCGCTGGGCCTGCCCACGGTGTCCGCACCGAGCGTCACCCCAGATACCGATGATTTTCGCTGGCTCATGTCCTCCGACGTGTGCAAGCACTGCACCAATGCTGGATGCTTGGACGTGTGCCCGACGGGCGCGCTCTTTCGCTCCGAGTTCGGCACCGTCGTGGTGCAGGACGACGTGTGCAATGGCTGTGGTACGTGCGTGGCCGGTTGCCCCTTCGGCGTCATTGAGCGCCGCGATGACGGCGGCGTGACGCTGAAGGCGGACAAGACCGCCACCGTGGATTATGAGGTCCCTGACCACGCGGGTGTGAACGTGCTGGCAAAGCTGAAGCAGCTGAAACCCCAAGGGCCTGACCATATTCCGGGGCAGGCGATGCCGATCAAGAATTTGGGCGTGGCTCAGAAGTGCACCATGTGTTATGACCGCCTCAAGATCGGCGAGCAGCCCGCGTGCGCCAAGACGTGTCCGACGGATTCCATCCAGTTTGGCCCTTACGAGGAGATGCTCGCTGCCGCGAAGGAGCGCGTCCGCGTCCTCCACGAGCAGGGCCTGACGGAGGCTCGTCTCTATGGCGCTAATTCCCAGGATGGGGTCGGCGGAACCGGGTCCATCTTCCTGTTGCTCGATTCCCCAGAGGTCTACGGGCTGCCGCCGGATCCGCGCGTGCCCACGGCGGATTTGCCGCAGATGTACAAGACCGCAGCGAAAGCTATCGGAGGAATGGCGCTGGCCGTGGCCGGGGCATTCATGTTGGGAGGCCGCAAGTGAGCGAGTTTGATGAGTACCGCCCGCCGCAGGAGCCTAGGCGCAGGCGAGGCGGCGGCAAGAAGCGCCGGCGTGGAAGAGTCGGCGCTGGCGCGCAGGACGGCTCCAAAGAAGAGCGTATGGCGGAGGACTTCGAGTTTTCCTCGTATTACGGCAAGCCCGTAGTCAAGGCCCCGCCGTGGGAGTGGCCCATCGGCGGCTATCTCTTCCTCGGCGGCGTGGCCGGCGGTTCTGCGATGTTGGCCGCCGGTGCCCAGGCCACTGGGAACGCACCGCTGAAACGCTCGACGCGGATGACGGCTTTCTCCGCGGCATCGGTAGGGTCGGTCTTTTTGGTGCTCGACCTCGGCCGCCCAGAGCGCCTGCTCAACATGTTCCGCGTCTTCAAGGTGACCTCGCCGATGTCCATCGGCTCGTGGATCCTGGGCAGCTTCGCTTCCGCCGCGGCCCTGCCGGCGGTCGAGGAAGCGGACGAACTGGTCGGCGGTGTGCTGCCGAAGTCGCTTCGCCGCCTCCTCGATACGGCGGCGGGTCCAGCAGGCGCTGTCGCCGGCGTGCTTGGTGGCCCGCTGGCGGGCTACACGGCGGTGCTGTTGGCCAACACGTCAAACCCGACGTGGAATGACGCGAAGAAGCATCTGCCTTATGTGTTCGTGTCCTCGGCTTCGGCTGCGGCGTCGGGTGCCGCCATGGTCTTTACCCCGGTGGAGAATGCTGGCGCGGCACGAGTACTCGGTATCACTGCCGCGGCGACCGATCTGGCCGCGACCCGTGTCATGGAAGCGAACATGGAGCCAGAGCCTCTGCGCCCGCTGCACGAAGGCACACCCGGGAAACTCATGAAGGCCTCCGAGGCGCTCATTGCCGCGGGCGGGGTGGGAACCGCAATCGCGTCGGTCACAAAGTCGCGCGCGGTGTCGGTGGTCTCCGGCCTGGCGCTTCTGGCGGGTTCTGCCTGCACTCGTTTCGGCGTGCTCAATGCGGGGTTGGAGGCGGTGAAAGATCCGTCGACAAGCATCGGCCCGCAGAAGCGCCGTGCTGAGGCCCGCCGCCAGACAGAAGGCCTCACGCACTCGACGGTGACTAGCGGATAGTAATGCGCGCCTCACCCGTCACGGTGCGCCCAATGACCGGATAGCCAGGAACCTCGCCGATGACCAGCAGGCCACCCGAGGTTTGGGCATCGGCGAGGAAGATCAAGTCCTCTTCGCTCAAGTCTGAGTCGAGGTGGGGGCGGACCCAATCCAGGTTGCGGCGCGAGCCGCCCGGGATGAAGCCCTCCGACAGGGCCTCCATGGCGCCGTCCACCGCAGGAACAGCGGAAAAATCCAGCTCCGCACCAATACCGGAGGCGCGGCACATCTTGTAGAGGTGGCCCAGAAGCCCGAAGCCAGTGACGTCCGTGGCCGCGCGCACGCCCGCGGCTACGGCGGCCGCGGCAGCGTCGCGGTTGAGCGTGGTCATGGAATCCACCGCGGCCTGGGAGACTTCACCGGTGGCCTTGTGCTTGTTATTGAGGATGCCCACACCGATTGGTTTGGTCAGCGTGATGGGCAGGCCCGCCTCGGCGGCGTCGTTGCGCATAATCTTGTCGGGGTGGACGATGCCCGTGGCAGCCAAACCATACGTGGGCTCCGGGGCAGTGATGGAGTGTCCACCAGTAATGGATATCCCCGCCTCGCTGGCCACATCCATGCCACCGCGCAGGACTTCGCGCAATACATCAAGACCGAGCTTCTCGCGCGGCCAGCCCACGAGGTTGATGGCGGTGATGGGAGTGCCGCCCATGGCGTAGACGTCGGAAAGCGCATTGGCTGCCGCCACCCGGCCCCAGTCATAGGGGTCGTTGATCATCGGGGTGAAGAAGTCCGCGGTGGAGATGACCGCGAGGCCGTTTGGGATGCGCACGGCGGCGGCATCGTCGCCGTCGTCAAGCCCGACCAGCACGTTGGGGTCCGCGGTGCCCACGAGGCCCGCGACGGCGGATTCGAGCTCTCCCGGGGGGATCTTGCAGGCGCAGCCGCCACCGGCGGCAAAGGAGGTAAGTGTGATGTCAGACATGGGGGTTATTCTAGCCGCGTGTATGGTGAGCAGACGGAGGCGTACGTGTCCTGGTGGGCGCCCCGGTCTTCAAAACCGGTGAGGCCGAGCATCTCGGTCTGGCAGGTTCGATTCCTGTCCGTCTCCGCCATTAGCGCAGCTAGGAGGAACTTTGATGACTGACCCCCGCCGCTTCATCCCGAAGATGGATGAGATCCTCCAGTACCCAGCGGTGCAGGACGCCCACCAACGATTGGCGCCGCATTCGGTCCGCGCGATCATCGACGCCGTGCTTGCCGACGCCCGCTCCGGCTCCCTCGACCCCACCCGCATTCAAGAGGAGCTGGCCGACAGACTGGAAGCAGCGCAGCCCTATTCCTTGCGCCGCGTCATTAACGCCACGGGCGTGATCATCCACACGAACCTGGGCCGCGCCCCTTTGCCGCCGGCAGCGGTAGATGCGCTCGTGGCAGCAGCTGGCTACACGGACGTCGAGATGGACTTGGACAGCGGCCTGCGCTCACGGGATAGGGGCCGTGGCGCGGTCGACGCTGTCTTGGCTGCCTGCCCCGGCGCGGAGGATGCACTGGTGGTCAACAATGGGGCATCCGCGCTGTTGCTGGCGACCGCCGCCTTGGCCCCGGACAAGGAGGTCATCATTTCCCGCGGCGAACTTATTGAGATTGGTGCGGGCTTCCGTCTGCCGGAGCTCATCGAGTCCACGGCCACACGGCTGCGGGAGGTGGGCGCGACGAACCGCACCCACGTGGCGGACTACGAGCGGGCGCTCGGGGAGAACACCGGGGCGATTCTCAAGGTGCATCCCTCGAACTTCTTGATCAGTGGGTTTACGTCTTCTGTGTCGGTTGCAGCCCTGCGCAGACTCACAGATCTGCCGCTCATCGTGGATATCGGCTCAGGGTTGCTCGCACCCGATGAGGTGCTTCCTGAGGAACCCTCCGCCAGCGAGGCTCTTCGGGATGGCGCGGACGTAGTGCTCTTCTCGGGGGATAAGCTCCTCGGCGGACCGCAAGCCGGCGTGCTTGTGGGAAAGAAGGAAGCGATCGCCGCGTGTAAGAAACATCCGCTGGCGAGGGCGGTGCGCATCGACAAGCTGCGGCTTAACGCGCTCGAGGCCTCCCTTGCCACTCCCTCCAACGCCGTGCAGGATGCGCTGCACACTGACGCTAAACGTCATCGCGAGCGTACCGAGAAGGTCGCCGCGGCGGTGGGCGGCGAGGTTGTCGAGCATGCCGGGCGTGTGGGCGGCGGCGGGGCGCCCGAGGTACCGCTGCCGGGCTGGGCTGTGGCGTTGCCAGAGGAGCTGGCGCGTCCACTGCGGTTGGGCGAGCCTCCTGTGGTGGCACGCGTGAACCAGGGACGCTGCCTGGTGGATGTGCGCTGCGTGCCGGAGGCGCAGGATGCGGAGCTTATTGCTGCGATTCAGGCGGTGATGTAGGTGTACGTTGTGGCGACCGCCGGGCATGTGGATCACGGAAAGTCGAGCCTGGTCAAAGCCCTGACGGGAATGGAACCGGACCGCTGGGAGGAAGAGAAGCGGCGCGGTTTGACCATCGACTTGGGGTTCGTGTGGACGAAGCTCGACTCCGGCGCCGACGTGGCTTTTGTCGATGTGCCGGGACACGAGAAGTTCCTGGGCAACATGCTGGCCGGGGTGGGGCCCGCGCCGGTGGTGCTCTTTGTCGTGGCGGCCGATGAAGGCTGGCAAGCGCAGTCCGCTGACCACCGCGATGCATTGCGCGCTCTGGGAATCGAGCACGGTGTGGTCGCGCTGACCCGCGCGGATAAGGCAGACGCTGCCCGCCGCGCTGAGGTCACCGCGCAGGTCAAGGCAGAGCTGGCGAAAACAGCGCTTGCCGACGCTCCCGTGGTCGAAGTCTCCGCAAAGACCGGCGAGGGCGTCGAAAAGCTTCGCGCCGAGTTAGACCAGGTGCTCGCCGCTATGCCCGCGCCGGATTGCCAAGCACGCGTGCGGTTGTGGGTCGATCGCGCCTTCAGCGTGAAGGGTGCTGGCACCGTGGTGACGGGAACGCTGGCGGCGGGGACTGTCTCGGTGGGGGATGAGATGGAGCTTGGCGGGCAACTCGTGACGGTGCGCGGAGTGCACAGTGAAAACACGTCGGTGGACAGCGCTGGTCCGGTTACGCGTGTAGCGCTCAACCTCCGTGGGGTGGCCGCGGATGAGGTTCATCGTGGGGATGCACTGCTGAGCCCAGGGCATTGGCGGGTGCTCGATACCGTGGATATTCGCCGTATCTTTGGCACTGAGATGGCTGAGCTTCCCCAGAACCTCGTGGTGCACATCGGCACCGCGGGCGTTGGTGCCCGTCTGCGGCCTTTAGGCGGTGACCATGCCCGGTTGACTCTCGAACGCCCGTTACCACTCACGCTGCTCGATCGGTTTGTGGTGCGCAGCCCCGGCGGGCGGCACGTGGCGGCGGGCTTTGAGGTCGTGGACGTGCACCCGGCTGAGCTGAGCAGACGTGGTGATGCGAAGAAGCGCGCAGCTGAGCTAGAAGTTTTAGAAGCAACCAACCCGTCCGAGTGGCTCAAGCGCTGCGGCTACGCTGCACGTGAAGAGCTCGTGCGCGATGGCTTCTCGGTGGAGGAAAAGCCTGCCGGAGTCATCGAGTTCGCTCAGTGGTGGATTGCCGCACGACAGGTGACCGCGTGGAAGGACGCACTTCTGCGTGCGGTCGACGAACACAGGGCAGCCAACCCGCTATCCCCAGGACTGACGAAAGCAGCGGCCATGGACGCGCTGAACCTGTCAGAGCCGGCCCTGCTGGGCCTAGCAGTAGCGGCAGCCAAGCTCGAATCGGTCGATGGCGTGCTGCGCGTGCCCGGTCAGTCCGTCGACCTGGGCCCCGCGGAGAGGGGAGTAGCTGAGCTCGAGCAACGCCTGTACGCCGAGCCTTTCGCCGCCCCGGAGGCAGAAGAACTTAAGGAATTGGGGCTGGGCCCCAAAGAGCTCGCCGCTGCCGAGCGCGCCGGGCGTGTGCTCCGGTTAGACAAAGGCGTTGTGCTTTTGCCTTCCGCTCCTCGCGAGGCACTCGAAGTTGTCTCTACGTTGGAACAGCCTTTCACCCTCTCGGAGGCGCGCCAAGCCCTGGGGACGACGCGCCGGGTTGCCATCCCGCTCTTCGAGCACCTCGATGCCACCGGCGCGACCCGCCTAGTCGACGGCAAGCGCTTCGCATTCGGGCCAGGGGCAAAGGAACCAAAGTAAAGGCACCATTTGTCGCCGGTTTTCGGATAAACCCCAGGTCAATGAATTAGCGTAAGTGCATAAGGTGCCAGTTAAAAGGTGCCTTTGGTGGCCATTGAGAAAACTTTGAAGGCGCAAGTGTCTTCATTGGCTTAGCGGTGACCGTCATTGACGGTCTCCGTTATGTTTTGTAGGGTGAACCCATGATCCAGTCTTTCGGTAACCGTGATACCGAGCTTGTCTGGTTACGCGAAGCGTCGCCGCGGATTGATTCGAGAATCCACAAAACTGCTAATAGAAAACTCCATCAGCTCGATGCTGCTGTTTCGCTGAACTCCTTACGTATTCCACCGGGCAACCGCCTCGAAGCTTTGAAAGGTGACCGGAAAGGAACATTCAGTATCCGAGTCAATCAGCAGTGGAAGATCACCTTCCGCTGGACCGAGGCCGGCCCAGCGGACGTTGTTATCGAGGACTATCACTAAGGACGGTTATGAGTACTAAGCTTTATCCGCCGATTCACCCCGGCGAAGTGCTTAATGAAGATTTCATCGAAGCTTTTGGGATTACCCAACACCAACTGGCTGTAGAAATTGGCGTCCCGCTGCGGAAGATTAATGAGATTGTTCACGGCAAGCGTGGAATCACCGCAGATACCGCTCTTCGGCTAGGAAAGTACTTCGGAATCGAACCGCAGTATTGGCTCAACCTGCAAAGCCGTTATGAATTGGAGGTGGCTGAGGATGCCGTCGCTGATGAAATCGATGGCATCCGGCCCCTCGGGGCGGCTTAAATTCAGCGGTTAATAGCGAGAGCGATTGGACTGGGGGCGTCCGCCAGAAGCAGAGCGGACTGAATGGCGGCTGCCTAGGTCAGGATCATCGCTTCCCCAGGAGTCTTCGGCCCAGATCGCAAAATCGCGATCGGCATAGCGCTCTTGTCGGGTGGCAAGGTGCTCCATCCTCTGCGCATAGCGTTTCTTCGAAGCATTAACTTCGTCAGCTTTAGAGCCTGTAGAGGATCGATTTCTGCGATTGTTGTGTTGTTTGCTGGGCATGATGAGTTCCTGAGCTTCTGAAACGGTGAGCTAGCGTAAATAAGACCCTACGCGAGAGGTGGGTTTAGCAGCCAGGTCGCGGCCGACCAACAGGGGCAAAGGAACCAAAGTAAAGGCACCATTTGCGGGCGGTTTTCGGAGAAATCCCAGGTCAATGAATTAGCGTAAGTGCATAAGGTGCCAGTCAAAAGGTGCCTTTGGGGGACGTGAAGGCGCGCGAGCCGGTGGGCAGCGGCGAAGCGAGGGGATCTGCAGGTGTGGTGAACTCCCAGTCTGCGTCGGGGTCGAGCGCTGGCGGGATGGCGGGCTTGTCCGAGTCGAGTGGCAGCGGTGGGACCGCGGGGGCGAAGAGCTCGGCAGGGTCAGCGGGGTCGAGGGGAAGGTCCACGGCGATGCGGCCCCCTGCAGCATAAGCCCGGGCGGCCAGGGAAGCACCGGACTGGGAGGCAGCTGCGAACGCGGCGGCCAGTGCCGGGGTATCGGAGAGCTCCGCGCACGGTCCGAGGACGAGGTTGTCGTGGGTGGCGAGGACGGTGTCGTCGAGAAGCGCAAGCGTCACGATAAGCTGCTCGGTTCCCATCTCGCGCACCTGGTGCGCGGTGAGCTCACCTTCCGCGACACGAACGAGGGCGCCGTACCCACCGCTGAGCAGGGCAGTACCCGCCGGCTGATTGTTTGCGGGAATCATCCACGGGTCGAGTCCCAGGGCAACGGCGACCTCCACCTCGCCATCAACAATCTCGACGGTGGCTTGCGTCGTTGGAGTCATCGCCGCAGTGCGCAGACGATTGAGCGCCTGATACCCGGAGGACTCCTCGCCATCGAGCGCGCCCAGAAAACCGAAATCCGAGCGCACACGCCAGCCTCCCGTGGTGGGGTCGGGGAGCAAGGACACGTCGACGAGCGCAGGCTGCTGCGCCAACCCCGGGATGCTCAGCGCGGTGCCGAGGCTAAGATGCTCGAGAATCGCGACGTGCTCAACACCAAAGTAAGACGGAGCCAGCGGATATAGCGCCATGGTTGCGACAGTCACCTCAAGAGTCAGATGGGATGCGATGGACTTCTTTCAAGCTTACGCAGAGGCCGGGTTAGACACGCTATAGTTTGCCACTATGGACTTAGCCACCATCGCGTTCGCTTTCAGCCTTGTGTTGCTGTCTGGCTTGTCGACGTCCATCGGAGGCGCCCTCGCCGTAGGCAAGAGAGAACCTGGCCCGAAGTTCATGGCCGCTGCCCTGGGCCTGTCCGCAGGTGTGATGCTCTACGTCTCCTTCATGGAAATCCTGCCGGAGGCCCTGAAGAAGCTAGAAAGCACCCTCGGGGACGAAGCGCGCGCCACCTGGACGATGATGGCGGCATTCTTCGCGGGTATTGCGATCATTGCCATCATTGACCGCCTTGTGCCCGAGGAGATTAACCCGCACGAGCCGGCCACCACCGAGGAGGACGCGCGGCGCAAACGGCTGATGAAGACCGGCATGTTCACCGCCTTCGCGCTGGCTATCCACAACTTCCCGGAAGGCTTTGCCACGTTTCTCTCAGGCCTCGAAGCCCCGGAGATCGCCATCCCCGTCGCCGTGGCTATCGCCATCCACAACATCCCCGAGGGCATTGCGGTCGCAGTGCCCCTGCGCAGCGCGACGGGCTCGCGGAAGAGGGCCTTCTGGTGGGCCACGCTATCTGGCTTGGCCGAGCCCTCGGCGCTCTCATTGGCTTCGCGCTGCTGATGCCATTTATCGGCCCGATGACGTTCGGCATCAGCTTTGCCGTCATCGCCGGCATCATGGTGTTCATCTCCTTGGATGAGCTTCTGCCCACGGCAGAGGAGACCGGCGAACACCACTGCGCCATCTACGGGCTGATAGCCGGTATGGCGGTGATGGCTGTTTCGCTCGCGATGTTTATCTAAGGTTTATTTCACGCGCTCCGCGGTGGCCTTGACCGCCATGACAATGGAGACGATGACTGCGCCCAGAATAAAACCACACAGCATGGACAAGGCAGTATCTGCCGTCCAGGCGAGTGCGCCGTTGCCGATGCTTTCGGTGACGTGGTGGATGAAGCCATAGGGTTGCTCGGCGCCGAACTCGCTCAGACCCTTGACCACGATGTGGCCGCCGACCCACAGCATGGCGGCGGTGCCGATAATGCCGATGATCTTGAGCACGATAGGCATTCCCTTGACCAATGCGGTACCCAGGGCAGAGTCACCATCGTGACGCTTGAGCAGGGCGACGCCGATGTCATCCATCTTGACTAGAAGCCCGACGGCGCCATAGACACCCAAAGTGAGAAGCACGCCGACGGTGACCAGGGCACCGAGGCGCAGCCAGAAGGGCTGATCAATGACCTCGTTGAGGGAGATCACCATGATTTCGGCCGACAGGATGAGGTCGGTGGTGATAGCGGATTTCACCAGGGAGTCCTCGGCATCGGGGCCCTTTTCTTCCACGGTCTTTTCGTCCTTCTCACCGCGGTGAAGGACAGCATGGAAGATCTTCTCCGCCCCCTCGAAGCACAGGTACGTACCTCCGCACATGAGGATAGGGGTGAGCGCCCACGGCGCGATCCACGACAGAATGAGCGCAATCGGCAGGATGATGACGAGCTTGTTGATGAGCGAGCCCTTGGTGATGCGCCAAATCATGGGCAGCTCACGCTGCGGCTTGACGCCCTGGACATATTGAGGCGTGACAGCGGCGTCATCGACGACGACTCCAGCGGCTTTCGCCGAGGTTTTGCCGGCCAACGCTGCCACGTCGTCGACGCTGGAGGCAGCGGAGCGGGCGATCAGGGCGACGTCGTCAAGCAGGGCAAAGAGGCCACCGGCCATGACTCACATCCTTTAAGGTAGGGGAGAAGTACTCACCCTAGGTTACTCGGCAGGAACGAGCTCCACATTTTCTGCCCAAGTAAGGTCCATTCCCAGCGTGCGCAACCAATTCATGGCGTCATCGCCGTAGCGCGTGATGCCCTCGACGGCGGCCAGCGTGCGCTCCATGGCGCGCTCGGCTTCCTCCGCGCTGATAAGGCCGTTGGAGGTGGCGGCGGCTAGCTCGTCGATGTCGAGCACGTCAACCGGCTCGCCGGAGGTGGAGACCAAGTCGACGTAGAGATCGCGGGTGGTCCACACGTCCCCGTCAATGTCGATATCGGCAACGTCGATGTAGAAGTCTTGGTGCACGTCCACACCTTCACGGAAATGGAAGATATTGGCGCGCAGGCCGAGCTCTGGCAGCAGCCAAGACTCGAGGTAGCCGAAGCGCGGGTGGTTGGCGCCGCGGGCCATGTAGAGGCCAAAGTCGGTGACCCGGTAGGTGTCTACCTCGCGCTGGAAACCTTTCGGGTCGACATTGATGTTGTCGGCCGTATTGAAGGTCTCTTGCTTGACTGGGTGCAGGTCTGTGCTCATTAGTTCACCTCGAGGAAAGCCGCGGTAGGTGGGAAGGAACACGAGGATTCAGCAGTGTTAACCGCACCGGAGAGAACCGCCACGATGGTTCCCTTGCCGGTCGTTGCGCGGCCCGAGACCGTGGTTGGCCCATCGGTGTTGATGCCGTTGTTGAAGAGGGGTGTGGTGCCGAACTGGAAGGTGTCCAGGTTGAACCACTGAACGCGCATGGCGCCCTGCTCTTCAGCGGCGGTCGGGGTGCCCAGGGCGGTGAAGAGGAAGACGGCTTCGCCTTCGCCTGCGCCTGGGGCCGGCATCTCGGTCGGGCCAGGCACGGCGATGGCGGAACCCACCGAATCGCCCTGCCCGCCGATGCACTGCGCGGAGACCGTGGGCCAGTAGAACTGGCGGAAGCCGGGGTTATTTCCCTCCGGCATCGCGACGCCGCCCTCGCCGCCTTCACCAGCGGTGAAGTTGAGTGCGGTGAGGATGGCGCTACGGGCCTCCTGCGGGATCCATGGCTGTGCCGCGAAAGCACGAACGCGCTCCTGCGTCTCCGGGGTGGGACGGCCGAGGCTGTCCAGCGGGTTGCTGCTCTGAGGAACGCTCACCAGCGAGGAGAGATCAGGGGCGCCGGCATGCGCGGGCGTGATGCTGAGCAGGCCCACCATCAGGGCAGCAGTGAGTCCGGCTACGCCGCGACGGGCGGAACCGGTGGAGTGCTGTTCAGAAAAGGCCATGGAGAATCCTTGCGTGTGGGTGGGGGAAGTGACGTCACAGAAACTACACAGTGATCACATCAGCCACAATAGTATCTGCTGTCACAATATTCACTTTTTCGGCGTAGTCAACTCTTTTTAGAGCCCTACTGTGCGGTATGTCGGTGCTTGATACCAATCTGTTACATCCCGCAGCGCTCTGCGGGATGATGCGCGCGATGCTGCACATCAAAGGGCTAGAGAGTATATTTAAGGGCCGTTCACATCGCTAACGCACCATGCTTTGAAGGAGCACCCCACACGTGAGTAATACTGAATTCCGTAACGTAGCCATCGTCGCGCACGTTGACCACGGTAAAACCACCCTTGTCAACGGCATGCTGGAGCAGTCCGGCGCTTTCGGCGACCATGGCGAACACTCGGATCGCGTCATGGACTCCAACGATCAGGAGCGCGAGCGCGGCATCACCATTCTGGCGAAGAATACCGCCATCCACCGCAAGGGCCTAGGCAAGGATGGCGGAGATCTCATCATCAACGTCATCGATACCCCGGGCCACGCTGACTTCGGCGGCGAGGTCGAGCGCGGCATTTCCATGGTGGACGGCGTCGTGCTGCTTGTCGACGCCTCCGAAGGCCCCCTCCCGCAGACCCGCTTCGTCCTCACCAAGGCACTGGAGGCGAAGCTGCCGGTCATCATTTGCGTGAATAAGACCGACCGCCCCGACGCCCGCATCGACGAGGTCGTCACCGAGGCCCAGGACCTGCTGCTGGAAATCGCCGCCGGCCTCGAGGACGAGGAAGCAGCCGCTGCCGCCGAGGAGCTGCTGGGCCTGCCGGTCCTCTACACCTCCGGCCGCGAGGGCAAGGCTTCCACTGAGAACCCAGGCAATGGCAACGTTCCGAACGCCGATGATCTGCAGGCGCTTTTCGACGTTATTTATGACGTCCTCCCCGAGCCCTCCGCCAAGGTCGACGCCCCTCTGCAGGCACACGTGACCAACCTGGACTCCGATGACTTCCTTGGTCGTATCGCCCTGCTTCGTATCTACTCGGGCACCCTCAAGAAGGGCCAGCAGGTGGCCTGGATGCACTACGACGAGGAAGGGGAGATGCACACCAAGACCGTCAAGGTGGCGGAGCTCCTGCGTACCGTCGGTTTCCAGCGCCAGCCGGATACCGAGGCCATCGCCGGTGACATCGTGGCGATCTCCGGTATCTCCGACATCATGATCGGTGACACCATCGCGGACGTGGAGAACCCGCAGCCGCTGCCGCGCATCAAGGTCGACGAGCCGGCCATCTCCATGACCATTGGCGTGAACACCTCCCCGATGGCAGGCCAGGGCGGCGGCGATAAGCTCACCGCCCGCTTGGTCAAGGCCCGCCTGGACCAGGAGCTCATCGGTAACGTCTCCATCAAGGTGCTGCCGACCGAGCGTCCCGACGCTTGGGAAGTCCAGGGCCGCGGCGAGATGGCGCTTTCCGTACTCATCGAGAACATGCGCCGCGAGGGCTTCGAGTTGACCGTCGGTAAGCCGCAGGTAGTCACCCAGGTCATCGACGGAAAGACGATGGAGCCCTATGAGATGCTCACCATCGATTCCCCTTCCGAGCACCAGGGCGCTATTACCCAGCTGCTGGCCACCCGCAAGGGGCAGATGCAGTCCATGGACGTGCGCGAGGGCGACTGGGTCCGCATGGTCTTCCGCGTCCCCGCCCGCGGTCTCATCGGTTTCCGCACCCAGTTCATGACGGAGACCCGCGGCGCTGGCATCGCCAACTCCATCTCCGATGGCCTTGACGTCTGGGCCGGCGACATCAAGGCCCGTCCGACCGGCTCGCTGGTGGCGGACCGTTCCGGACAGATCACCGCCTACGCCCTCCAGCAGCTGGCGGACCGCGGTGATTTCTTCGTGGAGCCGGGCATGGAGGCCTACGAGGGCATGGTTGTCGGCGCCAATAACCGTGATGAGGATATGGATATCAACATCACCAAGGAAAAGAAGCTGACCAACATGCGCTCCGCCACCGCGGATGCCACCGTCACCCTCGCCAAGGCCCGGACCCTGTCCCTGGAAGAGGCGCTGGAGTTCTGTGGCACCGACGAGTGCGTCGAGGTCGGCCCGAACGTTCTGCGCGTGCGCAAGGTCGAGCTGTCCGCCACCGACCGCAAGCGCGCGGCCGCCCGCGCCAAGCAGCTCAACAAGTAGTTCGCTCAGCGCCGCCCCCGGGTAACTACAGTGGTAGGGAAAGTTTTCGGAATGTAAAGGTTGTGTGGAGTGGACCGTTTCCTGCCTCGGCTTGGCGTTATCCTCGCAGCCGCCCTGCTTACCGCCTGCCAGGCCAACCCCGGTCCGCCGCCGGTGGTAGATGAGAACGATCGCAGCACCACGCCAACGAATTCCAGCACCACGGCCCCGCCACCTGAGGTAGCACCCGAAGAGGACCTTCTGCCGGAGCGCAGCACCGTGGCGATTGGGGTGGACCCGCTGCGCGGTGGGCTCAACCCACATCTGGTGGCGAACAACTCCGAGCTGGTCAACCAGATTGCGGAGCTGGTCCTTCCCTCAGCTTTCCACGGCTCTGAGATGGATACGGATGTCCTGGAATCCGCAGAGGAGATCGAAGCCCCCGGCAGCATTGCCATGCGGGTACGCTATACCATCGCCGGGCCGGCGCAATGGTCGGATGGCACGCCGATCAGCGGCTCCGATTTTAACTACCTGTGGTCACAGATAATGCGCACGCCGGGCGCGAAGGACGTGGCTGGCTACCGGGCAATTACAGCCGTGCGGACCTCCGGGAATGGGCGCGTGGTCACCGTTGACTTCGGGCATCGCGTGGAGGATTGGCACAAGCTCTTTGCCAACCTCGTGCCCTCCCACCTTCTGGAGGACCGCGATTTCGCCTCGGCCCTGGCGGACGGGATCCCCGCCTCGGCCGGGCGCTACCTCGTCGCCGGAATGGATCGCGGCCGAGGAATCATTACCCTCAACCGCAATGATCGGTTCTGGGGAGAAGATCCCGCGAATATCGACGTCATTCAGCTGCGCGCTGTGCGTGATACCGCGCAGGCGGTGAACATGCTGCGCTCGCACCAGATCGGTTTTGCTGATATCACCCCGCAGCAGACCACCTTGGAGAACTTGAGCCTGCTCAGCAACGTCAATACCGGTGTGGTGACCCGGCAACGCCAGCTGCGGCTGAACATGTCGGCGGTTGAAGGAGCGCTCGATGAGCAGGCGCAACGCCGTGCGTTGGCCTCGCTTCTCGACACCGACCAACTAGCCCGCCTCGCCACCGGCCGCGCCTCGGAGCTCAAGCCTGGGAACAATCCCTTCGATAGCCACGCGGAGCTCGCCCCATTGCGCGAGCGTGCGGGCCGCAAGCCGGTGCGGATTGCCGTGGATCCTCAGTACCCCACCGCCTTGGCGGCGGCCACCACCATCGTGGACGTGCTTCAAGCCAAGGCCATCGACGCGGAGGTCGTCACCGAACGCTTGACCACGATTACCTCCGACCTGCTCCCGGCGGGCAAGGTGGATGCTGTGGTGGCGTGGGATGAGAACGGCGAGGACGCACTCAGCCTGGCCAACTATTTCGTGTGCGCGACACCCACGCGCCCGGCGGCAACGCTGTCCGGGTACTGCCCGGAAAACTCCGCCGACACTGCCCTGGGCATTCTCTCTGGCGAGGTGGTTTCCGCGACCGCGCAGGAGCGCGTAGAGCATCTCAACAGGGAGGAAGCGCTCTTCGTCCCGCTGCTCAACGAGGTGCGTATCCACGCTTTGGGCAAGGGTATTGTTGGCCCCGGACAAAGCATTGAGGACTGGGACTCCGGCCTCATCAGCGCACCGCAGTGGAGGAAAGATGATGACTAAGGATCTCACCGGCTACCGTGTCGTGGCCGTTCATGCCCACCCAGATGACGAGGTGCTTTTTACCGGCGGAACGTTGGCGGACCTGTCCGCGCGCGGTGCACAGGTCACGGTGATTACCGCGACGCTGGGAGAGGAAGGCGAGATCATCGGCGAGCCCTACCAGGGCCTCGCGGAGACCGACCAGCTGGGAGGGTTCCGCGCCTGGGAGCTTAAGCACGCGCTCGACGCTTTAGGCGTCGACGGTATTCAGCTGGGTGGTTTCGGGCACTTCCGCGATTCCGGCATGGAAGGCTCGCCCGCTCACGAGAATCCGCGGGCCCTGGTCAACCGCGTGGAAGAGGCCGCCGACCTGATGCGGGGCCACCTTGTCGCGCTGCGTCCACATGCAGTGCTGACCTATGGCCCGGACGGCGGTTACGGGCACCCCGACCATATCGCTGTGCACAAGGCCGTGCATGCGGCTGCCTCGCCTGAGCAGCGCATCTGGTGGGCCGTCTTTGAGCGCGCCGCGCACTACCGCGGCCTCGATGCTGTTACCCCTCCGGAGGGCTGGAGCCTGCCCGATAAGGAGTACCTGGATAACTTCACCAATGCTGGCTGCGATGTGGCCTACGAGCTCACTGACGCGGCTCTCAGCGCCAAGCGCGCAGCGATGCTGGCCCACGCCACGCAGATCTGGCTTGCCGACGGCTCCCTCACTACCATCAACCCTCACGCCGCCCAGGCGGGCTTGAAGGATCCCGCGGAGGTTCCCGCTGCCTATGCCTTGTCCAACCTGCTCACCATGCCGCTGCTGCGCCACGAGTTCTACCAGCTGGGCCAAGGTGAGCTGCAGGATTCATTGCTGGGGGAGAAATGAGCGAGCGCGCAATCCGCACCGACTTCTCCCGCGGCGAGCAAGTAGGGGGCCTAGTGTGGCTCGTCTTAGGCGCACTCTGCTCGCTGACCTTAGAGGTGGTCTATCTCACCGCCCGCGTGCCATGGTTCGACGGGGCCAGCGTGGCCTTTCCGATCACCATCCTCATCGCCTTTTGGTTCAACGGGGTGCTGACCCGCACAGCGCGGCTGTGGAGTGAGAATCCCTACATCGCGGGCTTGCCCGGTTTAGCTTGGGTGGCGGGTTTCCTCGCGTTCATGCTGGGTGCCGCTATCGGGGACGGTAGCTTGCTGGCCAATAATATTCTCAGCCTGCTGCTGTTCGCCGCGGGAATCGCGGGTAGCGTTTGGCCATTTTTCGCCTCGGAGTAGCATACTGTTAGTCGTAGAAAACCCGTGACACACAGGAGTTTAAACACCTTATGACTTACACCATCGCGCAGCCTTGCGTCGACGTGATGGACCGCGGCTGCGTTGAAGAGTGCCCGGTCGACTGCATCTACGAGGGCAAGCGCATGCTCTACATCCACCCGGACGAGTGCGTGGACTGCGGCGCCTGTGAGCCGGCTTGCCCGGTGGAGGCCATCTTCTACGAGGATGATGTTCCGGATGAGTGGCTGGACTACAACGATGCTAACGCCGCCTTCTTTGATGATCTCGGCTCCCCGGGCGGCGCAGCTGCGCTCGGCCCGCAGGACTTTGATGTCCCGATGATCGCTGCACTCCCGCCTCAGAACCAGGAGTAATAGATGAGCCGCACGCCGCTGGGAGACACGCTCCCGGATTTCCCGTGGAACTCGCTCGCCGGTGCCAAGAAGAAGGCACAGGCGCACCCGGACGGGATCGTTGACCTATCGGTGGGCAATCCCGTCGATCCGGTGGCCCCTGGCGTGCAGTTAGCGCTGTCCGCAGCGGCCGAAGCTCCCGGTTACCCGCAGACCCAGGGCACCCCGGAGCTGCGCGAGGCCATTGCGAAGGCGCTGCAGCGCCGCTACAACATGAACGTGGACGCGGTACTGCCGGTCATCGGCACTAAGGAAGCTATCGCCTGGCTGCCTACCTTGCTGGGCATGCGCGGGGAGACCGTGGCTTTCCCTACGGTGGCTTATCCCACCTACGAAGTCGGTGCGCTGCTGGCCGGTGCCAAGCCTCTGCGCGCCGATGAGGATTTCCAGGATGCGTCGCTCGTGTTCATCAATTCGCCGTCGAATCCGACGGGTCGGGTGTTGGGCGTCGAGAAGCTGCGTGAGATCGTCGCCTGGGCGCGCGCGAACAATGCCATCGTGGCCTCCGACGAGTGCTACATGGGCCTGGGCTGGGATGATGAGAACCCGCCGGTGTCCATCCTGGATCCGCGCGTGACTGATGGGGATAACACCGGGCTCATCGCCATGCATTCGCTGTCGAAGAGCGCGAACATGGCTTCTTACCGCGCGGGTTTCTTCGCGGGCGATGCCCAGCTCATCGCGGAGCTATTGGAGCTGCGTAAGCACGCGGGGCTCATCGTTCCGGGTCCCATCCAGGCGGCCATGGTTGCCGCGCTTGACGACGACCCCTCCGAAGCCCTCCAGCGCCAACGCTACGCCGCGCGCCGTGTGGATCTCATGCGGGCGCTGACCGGCGCGGGCTTTAGGATCGAGCACTCCGAGGCGGGGCTCTACTTGTGGGCAACCCGCGGTGAGAACTGCCGCGAGACCGTCGACTGGCTGGCCGAGCGTGGCATCCTCGTTGCCCCCGGTGATTTTTATGGTCCCGCCGGCGAACAGTACGTGCGCATTGGCCTCAACGGCACTGATGAGCGCATCGCCGCAGCCGTGGCCCGCTTGGCTGCGTAAATGGCCTTTCGCCCACCAGCGCGCGAAGGTATTAGCCCGCGTAAGGTGATGCTCACGGGCATCGTGCCCGCCACTCCTACCTATTGGGCAGGTGAGGCGGGCGATTCCGCGTTTTCGCCCGGTACTCGCTTAGAGCCCGGCACTGTGCTTCCCGGCCCAACGCTGGCCTGGTATCACCCTTCGGTGCCTTCCGAAGAGCCTATTCCGTTTGATTACCGCGCGGTCTTTGAAGACGGGGACCTGATTGTCGTGGACAAACCGCACTTTCTCCCCACGACGTCGAACGGGCGCATCGTGCGCGAGACCCTCCAGACCCGCCTGCGCGTGGACTACGGGGAGGACTCTATTGTGCCGCTGCACCGGCTGGACCGGTTGACGTCGGGGTTGGTGCTGTGCTCGCGTAATCCGCGCACGCGCGCTGCGTACCAGCAGCTTTTTCAGGAGCGTGCGGTGGTGAAGCATTACCGTGCTCGGGTGGCCGCGCCCTTCTCCTTCGACGGCACGGTGCGGCTGGGCATGCGGCGAGTGCGGGGTGAGCGCCAGGTCCGCGTGGATCCTATCGGCACGCCTACGGTGACTCGGGTGCGCGCTCGGGGAGCGGTGGCCGATGTCTGGCCACTGACCGGCCATACCCACCAGATTCGCGTGGTGCTTAACCACCTGGGGCATCCGATTGTGGGGGACGATACTTATCCGGTGGATCGCGGGTTGTCCCTCTACGATTTTTCCACGCCCCTGCGGCTTACTCACGTAGCTTTGAGCTTTAAGGATCCGCTTTCTGGTGAGAAGCGTGAGTTTCAGCTGTGAGATTCGGCGCTCTTGCGGCGCGCGTTTTAGTTTGCGCTGAATGAGGGACTAAACTCAAACGAAGTTTTATTCATCATAATTGAGCATTTTGTACGAAGGGCGTGTCCATGGCGGATCTGAGCTTTGCTCGCTTTGCCTCGAATCTTGGCCAGTTCATTAAGTTCGGTCTGGTCGGCGGTTCGGGCACGTTGGTCAACATTGCGACTTCGATTGTGGCTGCAAAGTGCGGTTTGGCGTGGTTTGGTGCCACGCCGCATGACGCGATGTTCAACCTGTTCGGCACGCAGTTCCACGTGCGTTGGTTCATGCTCTTTTCCACGATTGCCTTCTTGGTGGCGAATACCTGGAACTACCAGCTCAACCGCATGTGGACGTTTAAGTCCGTCAACAAAGTGTCCTGGTTGCGTGGGTTCTTCCCGTTCCTCATTACGGGCATCGGCGCCTACCTGGTTACCCTCGCGGTGCAGTACCTGCTGATGAATCCGACTTCGCCGCTGCAACTGCCTCCCCATATTTTCGATGATTCAACCGGATTCCGCACCATGTACTACTGGGCCAACGCGATTTCCATCGTGGTAGCCATGCCCATTAATTTCATCTTCAATAAGCTGTGGACGTTCCGCTCGAAGCCAAAGACGCCGATCTTGGTTCACGAGACCGAACCGGCTTAATACCAGCCCTTTGCCCCGCCTCGCCCCGCCTCGCCCCGCACCCTTCGCGCTCACCAGCGTAAGGCTGCGGGGCCTTTGTGTCGCGGCGGTGAGCGGGAAGGGAGGCGTCGGCACGCACCGCTTCCTTCGCGCTCACTGGAGACACGGCGTGGAAGCGCTCCATCGTGCTGGTGAGCGCTTAGGGACGAAAATCGGAAACCCGCCCTTTGCGCTCACCGGCATCTAATAGATTCGCTAGTTCCCGTTTACAGTGAGCGGGAAGGGGCGGCGGCAGCGGTTTAGCGGGGCAGGGCAAGGCTGCATTCTTTGCGGGGGCCGGCAGTATCGGCTTGAACTACCCTTGGCGCTCACCGGCGCCTGTAAAAAGCAAGACCCGCCGTCCGCGGTGAGCGCGAAGGGCGGGATGGATGGGGATTGGCCGGGCAGTGCGGTCTAGTCGTCGAGCTCGGAGTCGAGGCGGGCCTGGTCGCGTTGATGCTGGCGGCGGCGAAGGAATGGCGTGAAGATGATGGCGGCGGTCACGCCAGCCCCAGCGCCAAGCAAGTAGGAGGTGGAGTCCGGTGCGTAAGCGTTGTGGGCAATTCCAACGAACATCACAATGAGCGGGATGAGGTAGACGGTCATCGCAGGCCAAATGCGGCCAACAGGCGGGGTGGCGACGCGCTTGCGCAGCCACGCCGTGCCGAAGAGATTGCCGATGATAGACGGTGCGATGGCGAGGAAGCACAGCATGCTCATCTGACCAGGAAGGACCCAGGCGAGGATGGCTGCGGCGACGAGCTCGAGGAAGCGGGTCGGGGTAGCGCTGATGGTGTTGGCCTTGTAGAAAGTCTCGCGCTCGAATTCGTCGCGAGAGGCGCGGTCGATCTCGCGGAGCGTGTAGTTGGCCAGGGCGTTAATCATGTTGTTCATCTCCAAAGACTTCTTCGATGGTTTTTCCTAGTTCGCGGCAGATGTCTAGCGCTAGGTAGACGGAGGGGGAGTAGTTGCCGCGTTCGATATTGGCGATTGTCTGGCGGGAAACGCCGGCCCGTTCAGCAAGGTCGGCTTGAGACATCTCGAGCCAGCGTCGCCATTTGCGAACCATGTTCTGATGCTCGGCCATCTGGCCTCCTTTACGGTGTGTAACTCTTACATGACTAAGTGTAAAGAAAACTTGTCACGATGGCAATGTTTGCATGCATAAGTGCCAAGTCCAATAAGGCTGGGTCGCCGCAGAAGGGAGCTTGGGATTTCGCCCTTTGAGCAGCTCAAGAGTCGCTTTGATAAGCAAGAAGGCGTCGTTGAGGTGGTAGCGGATATCGTCGGCAGTAAAGCGCAAAACCGTATACCCATGGGCTACGGCCGCGTTCTGCTTCGAGCGGTCCGCTTGAAACGCCCGATCATTTTTGTGGTACTCCCAGCCGTCGACCTCGATGATGAGCTTGCCAATCTTCAGGTCAAAGCGGTACCCCGCAATGAGCGCGTTGTGCTCAGGAAAGATCCCGTCCGCGCTAAGCCTTCGGCTGAGCTGGCGCTCCGGTACGCTATCGGCCCCAATCGGCGTGCGGCGGATAGTCTCTTTCAAACGCCGGGGAACCCGACGCATCCTTCGCCGGTCATCTTCGAGGCGGGCGGGCCCTGTTTTGCCGCGGTAGTACTCTTCCAGCAGCTGGCCGCAGGCCGCGGCTATACGACGGGCTGCCCACAGTACCTGGACAACAGGCAGGCCATTCACCTTGGCAGTAGCCGACAGGCGTGAATGCGTCACCCGAAAATTCTTGCCCTTAAGCGTGCGCGGCCCCTCGGCTTCCAACGGAAACGTCAGCTTCCTCCCCAAGTGAATCTCCTGCGCGGTCTTGCCCGTGAAATGTATTCGACTGAGCCCGTGTGCCAGAGCCCGCGCCACGGCAAGCGGCGACCACTCGTCGCTATAAATCCCGCGGTGCACGCGAAAGAGCGTCCCCGCGCGAAGCTTCCGCCTGATTGCCTCCTTGCTCAAGCCCTGCTCGCGAAGCTCCGCGGTCGTCCATGCCTTCATGAAGCTCAAGGTATGCAGTGCTTAACGACGCGTCGAGGGTCAATTCCCCGCCTGTGGATAACTTGGCCCTGCGGCGTCGATTTTGCGCTAAAAAGCTGTCGCGTCCGCAATTTTTGCACCTCTTGCCCGCCCCGAAACTCCCTTCGCGCCCACGGGCAGCCTTGAAAAGGCGACACCCCGGTCGCCGGTGAGCGCGAAGGGTGGTCAGTGATAGGCGTGGCGGGAAAGCGGCCCGTTTGGTTCCGCCTTCCCCTTTGCGCTCACGGAGCACGTGCCTGGTGCTCTTCAGCTCATCGATGGTGAGCGCGAAGGGAGTGATTGAGTGGGTAAGCTCCTGCGCCTGACCCTTGGCGGCCACCAAGAGCGGACAAACGGTACAACGCTGGTCGGCCGGTGAGCGCGAAAGGTGGGGCGGCGATGGAGACGAGGGGGTTGGGCGGCGATGGAAACGAGGGAGTGGGGCGGCGAGATGGCGAGGGGCGGCTAGCGGGCCTCGAGCTCCTCGGCCGTCGGTAGGGGCAGGCGCGAGGTCGGGGCGATGCCGCGGGCCTTCGCGTTGATGACGCCGGCGATGGCTAGCACAGCGAACATGGCGGCGGCGGAGAAGAGTTGGATGCGGGCGGAGGCGTCGGTAAGCATGAGCACCGCAATGGCCGCAAAGAGCGCCAGCGCGAACCACGTGAGGTAGGGGTAGGCCCACATGCGCACCGGCAGCGGGTGGATGGCCTCGAGCTGTGGGCGCAGGCGCAACTGGCTCACTGCGATGAAGACCCACACGATGAGCAGCGAGGCGCCAGCGGCGTTGAGCATGAAGGACAGCAGCCACCCGTTATCTGCATAGTTGAGAACAACCATCACCGCGGAAAGAATGACAGACAGCGCGATGGCCGCCGTCGGGACGCCGCGACGGTCGGTGGCGGCGAAGAGCTTGGGGGCTTCACCGCGGCTAGCCAGCGAGTGCATCATGCGGGAGGAAGCGTAGATCTGCGCGTTAAAAGCAGAGAGCAGTGCGAGAACGATGACCACTTCCATGATGGCAGCAGCACCTGGAATTCCCGCGCGGTCCAAGACCATGGTGAACGGCGACTCGGAGGCAGACTTCGCGGAGCCGAGCGAGGAATAGGGCAGGAGGAAGGTGATGACGAGGACGGAGCCCAGGTAGAACACCGAAATGCGCGTAATGGTGGTGCGCACTGCGTTGACGAGGGACTTCTCGGGGTCCTCGGATTCCGCCGCGGCGATGGCGACGACCTCGATGCCGCCGAACGCGAAGGCCACGGCGAGCAGACCGGCGGCCACGCCGCCGAGGCCGTTGGGCATGAAGCCGTCTTCGAGGAAGACAGACGTGCCGATGAAGGTGTGGCCGGGGAGAAGGCCGAAGATGAGCAGCGCGCCGATAACGAGGAAAGCAATAATGACGGCGACCTTGATGAAGGCGAACCAGTACTCAAACTCACCAAACAAGCGCACTCGCAGCAGGTTGATGGTGCCGAAGAGAGCCACGCAGATGGCTGCGGGGATCCAGGGCGGGCAGTTAAACCACGCGCCGATGAATCCGGCCGCGCCGGTGATTTCCGCGCCAAGGACCGCGACGGTGGCGAGCCAATAAATCCAGCCCTGCGTAAATCCTGCCCAGCGGCCGATGCCGTGTTCCGCGTATTCGGAGAAGGAGCCGGATGCGGGGATGACCGTGCCCATTTCACCGAGCATCTGCATGACCAAGATGGCAAGGAAACCAGCGATGAGATAAGCCAAAAGGACCGCGGGGCCGGCGGCAGAAATACCAACGCCGGTGCCTAAGAAAAGGCCAGCGCCAATGGTGGAACCCAGCCCCATCATGGTCAGGTGGCGGACTTTCAAGCCGCTGCCGAGTGAGCGAGGAGAGGAATCGTTTTGAGCAGTCACCTTTAGCATTCTAGGCAGCCGCTCGCGGTAAGTGGGCATAAAGGGCCCGGGATCAAGAAAAGCCCCCGCAAGAACGGGGGCCTCAAGCAACAGCGTTTAGTTCTTGTGCAGGTCCTCGTTGAGGGCCACAGCCTCAGACTTCCACTCCACGGCTTCGACGGCGCCGGTCACGGAGTTGCGGCGCAGCAGTACGCCGGAAACACCAGAGAGCTTGGATCCCTTGATGGTGTCGCCCTCAGACAGGCCCAGGGCCTCCGCGATCTTGCCAAAGACGGCAATCTTGGTACCGGCGGTGACGTAGAGGCCGGCTTCGACGACGGCGTCGTCGCCAAGCGAAATGCCCACGCCGGAGTTCGCGCCGAGCAGGCAGCGCTCACCGATGGAGATGACCTCCTTGCCGCCGCCGGAGAGGGTGCCCATGATGGAGGCGCCGCCGCCGATATCGGAGCCATCGCCCACGACAACACCCGCGGAAATACGGCCCTCGACCATGGAGGCGCCCAGGGTGCCGGCGTTGAAGTTAACGAAGCCCTCGTGCATCACGGTCGTGCCCTCAGCGAGGTGGGCGCCCAGGCGAACGCGGTCGGCGTCACCGATGCGCACGCCGGACGGGACAACGTAGTCCACCATGCGCGGGAACTTATCGACGGAGTAGACCACGACCGGGCCGCGGGAGGCGAGGCGGCCGCGGACCATTTGGAAATCGGCAACCGCGCAGGGGCCGTAGTTAGTCCACACCACGTTGGCCAGCTTGCCGAAGATCCCGTCTACGTTCAGGCCGTGAGGCTTGACTGCGCGGTGGGAGAGCAGGTGCAGGCGCAGGTAAGCGTCGTAGGTGTCGGCGGGAGCCTCGTCCAGATCCTTGATGGTGGTCTCCACCGCGATGCGGGCGACGCCGCGCTCCTCGTCGGGGCCAACGAGGTCAGCGAACTGCTGCGGAACCTCCTCTAGGCGCTCGGTGCCGCTGGCTTCTACAGAGATATCGGTGTGAACTGCGGGGAACCAGACGTCCAGGACGGTGCCGTCATGGGTAATGGTTGCCAGGCCGCGTGCGGATGCTGAAGTCATAGGCTCACACCCTAGCAGCTACGCGTCCGCTCCGCGCCTTTTGTTACCCGGGAGTAGGTGGAAGATCACAACCAGGGAAACGGTCAGGATGAGGACGGCGAGGACTTGGTTGCGGGCGGAGGCGTCGAAAAGCATGAGAATCGTAAGACCCACCAGTGCTAGGGCAGTCAGCCACGGCAGCCAGGGGAAGCCCGGCACGCGCAGCGTCGTGAGCTCGCCGTTGGCCTTCATCTGAGGGTGCAGTTTGATGTAGGAGGCCACGATGAAACACCAGATGACCAGCAGGCAGCCGCCCACCGCGTTGAAGAGGAAGGCCAGAAGCCCCGGCGGGTTCCAGTACTGCAGCACCACCGATGCGAAGGCAAAGATGATGGAGAGCACGACCGCGAAGATAGGGGAGCCGGAGACGTTGGTCTTCAAGAAGACGTGGTGCGCGCTGTGGTCCTTAGCCATGTCGTAGACCAAGCGGGAGGTGGCGTAAATCTGCGCATTGAAGGCAGACAGCAGCGCCAAGGCGATGATGGCTTCCATGAATCCCGCGGCGAAGGGGATTTTCGCGGCGGCGAGGACCAGGGTGAAGGGCGAGTCCGCGGCCACATCGGCGTCCTGGATGGAGCTGAAAGGCAAGGCCATGGTGATGACCAGGATGGAGCCGATGTAGAAGACCATGATGCGCACGATGATGGCGCGCACGGCAGTAGCGACGTTGTGGGCCGGGTCCTCAGATTCCGCCGCGGCAATGGTGACCAGTTCGATGCCACCGAAAGCGAAAGCCACGGCGAGCAAGCCGGCAGCAAAGCCGGGGCCGCCGTTGGGCAGGAAGTTCTCCGTGAAGTTATGTCCCGCCATGGACAGGTCCATACCCGGCAGGATACCCAGTGCCATGAGCACACCGACGCCCAGGAAGGCCACGATCGTGGCCACCTTGATGATGGCGAACCAGAACTCGAATTCGCCGAAGCCACCCACGGCGGCAAAGTTAACGATGGCGAAGAAGACCACGGCCACCAATGCCGGAATCCAGGGGTCCACCCCGAACCAGTTGGAGACAATCGCCGCGGCACCGGTAATCTCCGCGCCCATCACCATGACCAGCATGAACCAGTAAATCCAGCCCAAGGTAAACCTGGCCCAGGGCCCGAAGGCCTGGCCCGCATAGGTAGAGAAAGCGCCCAGCGAAGGCCGCGCCGCGGCCATCTCACCGAGCATCCACATCACCAAGGCGATGAGCGCACCAGCCACCGCATAGGAAATAAGGACGGAGGTGCCGGAGACCTGGATGCCCAGGCCGACGCCTAGGAAGAGGCCCGCGCCCACCGCGGAGCCGAGGCCCATCATGGTGAGGTGGCGGGTTTTGAGTTGAGTGGCCGCAGCCATAGGGAAATCACCTTCAACGCTGTTGATTGTTTGCAACGGGAAGTACTTTACGCAATGCACTAAGCAACCGGGGGCGCTAGCATGGCGGGTTGTGACTTTAAATCTCTTCTCCGATCCCATCGAGCTGACCAAGGCGCTGGTGGATATCCCTAGCCCTTCGCACCACGAGCAAGCGATCGCTGATGCCGTCGAGGAAGCCCTGCGCGGTCTGGACCAGAGCACAGTAGAGGTGGAACGCTACGGCAACACCGTCTGCGCCCGGACGAATCGGGGCTTCGAAAGCCGCGTGGTCCTCGCCGGCCACATCGATACCGTGCCCTTGGCCGATAACGTCCCCCACACCATGTCGGAGGACGGCGCCACCATGTATGGCTGCGGCACCGTGGACATGAAGTCCGGCATGGCGGTCTACCTCAACGCCTTTGCGCAGCTGTACGACTCCGATGAGCTCAAGCACGATCTCACGGTCATCGCCTATGAGGGCGAGGAGGTCGCCACCGAATTCAACGGTCTGGGCCACTTGCAGAAGGATCACCCGGAGTGGCTGCAGGGAGACCTAGCGCTGTTGGGCGAGCCCTCCGGCGCCATGATCGAGGCCGGCTGCCAAGGCACCATCCGCGTGCGCGTTACCGCCCACGGCACCCGCGCGCACTCGGCCCGCGCCTGGCTGGGCTCCAACGCGGCACACACCTTGGCGCCGGTGATGCTCAACGTGGCTAACTACCAGCCGCGCGACGTGGAGATTGACGGCTGCACCTACAAGGAAGGCCTCAACATCGTTCACCTCGAATCCGGCGTGGCCACCAACACCATCCCGGATGAGGCCTGGATGTTCGTCAACTTCCGCTTCGCTCCCGACCGCAATTCCGAAGAGGCGCTGGCGCACCTGCTGGAGGTCCTCGGCGAGCACGAAAACATCACCGTGGAGGTCGATGACATCGCGGGTGCGGCCCTGCCCGGCTTAGGTCAGCCGGCGGCACGCGCGCTTGTCGACGCCGTCGGCGGCAACGTCCGCGCCAAGTACGGGTGGACCGACGTGGCCCGTTTCTCCGAGATGGGTACCCCAGCCGTTAACTTCGGCCCTGGCGATCCGGGCTTTGCTCACAAGAAGGACGAGCAGGTGCCCATCGCCCAGATCACCGAAGTCTCGACCGCACTCTTGAATTACCTGAAGGGATAACACCACCATGACTCCTGAGCAACTGCGCACCCTGCGCGGACCTCTTCTCGTGCGCACCGCCGGAGAGCAGTCCTCCACCTTTGATCAGCGCCTGCTGCAGTCTGGTGCGGATCACGAGTGGCAGCACGCCGATCCCTGGCGCGTCCTGCGCATCCAGGGCGAGTTCGTGGACGGCTTCGACGCCCTGGCCAAGCTGCCCAAGGCCGTGACCGTCTTCGGCTCTGCCCGCACCCCGGAGGATGACCCGAACTACCAGCTGGGCGTGGCCTTGGGACGCCGCCTCGTTGAGGCCAAGTACGCCGTTATCACCGGCGGCGGCCCCGGCATCATGGAGGCGGCCAACCGCGGCGCGCACGAGGCTGGCGGGCTGTCTGTGGGCCTCGGCATCGAGCTGCCGCACGAACAGGGCCTGAACCCCTATGTGGATCTGGGCTTGAACTTCCGCTACTTCTTCGCCCGCAAGACCATGTTCCTCAAGTACTCCCAGGCCTTCATCTGTCTGCCCGGCGGCATGGGCACCATGGATGAGTTCTTCGAGGTCATGTGCATGGTCCAAACCGGCAAGGTGACCAACTATCCCATCGTGCTCATGGGCACCGACTACTGGGCAGGCCTGGTGGAATGGATGAAGAAGACCCTGGCCGAGGGTGGGTTCATCAACCCCGAGGACCTCGATCTCTTCCTCGTCACCGACGATATCGATGAAGCCGTCGCTCACATCCTGGCCGCGCACAAGGTCATGTCGGACAAGCGCCTGCGGGAGCAAGAAGACAAGTGACCTCCGCTCCTCACCTCGCACGGGTCATGGCGATTGTGAACCGCACGCCGGACTCCTTCTACGACAAGGGCGCCACCTTCGAGCTCGACCCCGCAATCCAGCGTGCTGAGCAGTCGCTTGACGACGGCGCCTCCATCATCGATATCGGCGGCGTCAAGGCCGGCCCGGGTGAGCACGTCGACGCGGCCGAGGAAATCGAGCGCGTCGTGCCGACTATCGCGGAGCTGCACCGTCGCCGCCCGGAGGCGCTGATCTCCGTGGACACGTGGCGCGCCGAGGTCGCAGAGGAAGCTATCGCCGCGGGCGCCGGGCTGGTCAACGACACGTGGGCCGGTTGGGACCCCGAGCTCATCGAAGTCGCCGGCCACCACAAGGTCGGCTACGTGTGCTCGCACACCGGTGGCGTGACCCCGCGCACCCGCCCGCACCGCGTGCACTTCGACGACGTGGTCGCTGACGTCATCGCCGAGACTACGCGACTGGCGGAGCGCGCCGCCGACCTCGGCTGCCCGGAGGAGCTGACGTTCATCGACCCCACGCACGACTTTGGCAAAAACACCTTCCACGGTCTGGAACTGTTGCGGCGCATCGATGAGATCGTGGCAACGGGCTGGCCGGTGCTCATGGCCTTGTCGAACAAGGACTTTGTGGGCGAGACCCTCGACCGAGCCGTCGACCAGCGCGTCGCGGGCACCCTGGCAGCGACGGCGTGGTCGGCAGCGCGCGGCGTGGCGGCGTTTCGGGTGCATGAGGTGGGCCCGACGCTCGATGTCATCCGCATGACCGCTGCCATTCAGGGGCACATGGCGCCGCTTGCGACGACGCGGGGGCTGGCCTAAGGCATGTTTCCGAGCATTTCTGTGGTCATCCCTGCGCTGGATGAGGAGCGCACCGTCGCGCACGTCGTGCGCGCCTGCCTGGCGGATGAGCCTTTAGAGGTCATCGTCATCGACGCCGACTCCACCGATGAGACCGCCGCCCGGGCCGCCGCGGCGGGTGCCCGGGTGTGCAACTGGCGCGAGGTGCTGGACGAGGAACCGCGTCCGGGAAAGGGTGAGTCCCTGTGGCGCGGGGTGGCCGCGGCCCGTGGTGAGGTGGTCGTGTTCATCGACGCGGATTTAGAGTCTGCTGCGCCCGGCATGGTTACCGCGCTGACCGAGCCTTTCGTGGATCCCCACGTGCAGATGGTCAAGGCGCGCTATGCACGCAGCCTGAACGGTCAGCCCACGGGCGGCGGGCGGGTCACGGAGCTGAGCGCCAAGCCGCTGCTGCGGGTGTTCTTCCCCGAGCTCGCGCACATCGATCAACCACTGGGAGGGGAGTATGCGATTCGCCGCGAGGCAGCCCTGGATCTGCCTTTTGTGGCGGGCTATGGGGTGGAAGCGGGGCTACTGATAGACGTCGCCAAGCGCTATGGGCCCCATGCTATCGCCGAGGTGGAGTTAGGCACCCGCGCCCACCGCAACCGCCCGCTCGAGGAGCTGTCCCCGATGGCCGATGTCGTCGCGCGCACCATCCTGTCCCGCGCGGATGTGGTTGGGCCCGTTGCCCAACGTCCGCCGCTGCTGGGTAAGATTTAGCGCATGATGTCCTGGATTCTTCTTATCGTTGTCCTCATCGCCCTCGTCATCATTGGCACATGGGCGTGGGGAAGCATCGTGGGTCGGGGGACCGTGATGGAGGCTCCCGATACGGCCGTGGATACCAACGAGGAGAATCTGCGCGCCCTTGAGGAGGGGCGCTTCGATGATCTGCGTTTCGACGTCGTGACACGCGGCTACCGCCAGGACCAAGTCGATGCGCTGCTGGCTGCCGTCGAGCGCCGCATGGGCGCTGCGCCGGTGGCTTCTGATGGTTCTGCAGATGATTCTGCGGAACCATCCCCCGCGGGTGCGGCAACGAGCCTGCCGCTGTCAGCCGAAAAAGAGCTAGACTAGAAGGACGTTCTAAAAATAGTCGAAGGAGACTCAATATGGCAGCGATGAAGCCCCGTACCACTGGTGGAGAGATGGAAGCGGTAGAGGAGTCCCGCAAGATCGTGATGCGCATTCCTTCTGACGGGGGTGGGCGCATTGTCATTGAGCTCAGTAAAGAAGAAGCAGCGGAGCTGGGTTCACTCCTCGTAGCAGTTTCTAGCTAGTCTAGGAGCATGCTTTCACATATCGTCGATATTCTGGCCGATCCTGCCGATGGCAGCGCCCTGCAGGGCGCGGATGATTTTTCTCGCCTCGTGTCGGAGACCGGCCACTCTTATGACGTGGCCAAGCAGGGCTACGTCACGCTGGCAGCCGGCGCGGGCCTGAAACATCAGGGCGACGATGCCGCGATGGTTACCGCCCGCGAGACCTACCTGGCCATGGGGCACTTCGCGCCCTTCGTGGAGGCAGTGACCGGCGCGGTCCAGGATTCTCTGGAAACTCAGGATGCGGCTGAGCACGCGGCAGGCCTCGATGAGGACACCGCCCCTGCGCTCCTTGAGGTGGGCGCGGGCACGGGTTACTACCTAGCCCACACGCTCGATTCGATTGAGGGCGCTCGTGGCGTGGGCCTGGATATCTCTACGCATGCGGCCAAGCACCTGGCCAAGTCGCACGAGCGCGTCGGCGCTGTGGTCGCGGATGTGTGGGAGCGTCTGCCGCTCAAGGATGATTCGATTCACGCCATCTCGGTTGTCTTCGCCCCGCGCAACCCGGCGGAATTCCAGCGCGTGCTCGCCCCCGGCGGGGAGGTTATTGTGCTGACTCCGCAGGCTGGCCACCTCGATGAGCTGCGGGAGCCTTTGGGCATCCTCGGAGTCGAGGAAGGAAAGGTGGAGCGTCTCTACGCGCAGGCGGAAGGTTTCCTCGAGCAGGCGGCCGACCCGGTCGATATTTCTTTCCCGATCGTCCTAGACAAGGCCTCCATCGCCGCGCAGGTGGGCATGAGTCCCTCGGCGCGCCACATCAGCCCGGAAGAGCTGGCCGAGCGCATGGCCTCCCTGCCGCAGTCGCTGACCGTGACGGCGCATGCCCGTCTAGATCGCCTGCGTTCGGCCTAATTACTGACGCTCCTTTTTAGACCTTCCTTCGCTGCTTCTCTTCGAAACCACCCTTCGCGCTCACCGAGAGTGGGCGCGGTGGCTGTTTGAGTTCCTCGGTGAGCGCGAAGGGGGTGGCTCGACCGACCCAGCCCGCCTCGGCCTCCCGTCGCGCTCACCGAGAGCGGGGGCGGTGGCTGTTTGAGTTCCACGGTGAGCGCGAAGGGTAGGGGGGCGCATTAAAAAGAGGACCGAGACAACTCGGTCCTCCTCCTATACGCCGTGTCGCAGTCGATGCGATTAAGAGCGCTTGGTGCCCTTGCGGCTCCACGACTGCTCAATGACAGCCTCGCCCTCCGTGCTGACCTCGATGGCAGAGCATCCGCCCTCAAAGTAGACGCGAGAACTCATGGCCACCAAGCCACCGTCCACAAACACCTCAACGCTAGCGCCGTCTTGGATGACAGTAAGCGTGTCCGAATCGCCCTCGGCCAGCTGGGCCACCGCGGGAGCAGAGTCCTTGAAGTAGTGATCGAAGGCCTTCGACATTGAGCGATCCAGGCTGATCTCTTCGCCGGTGTGGCGGATAACCGCGGCGGCGTCACCGTTACCGTCCTTCAGCGTCACGGTCACGGCGGAGCCTTCCGGAACCTCCAAAACACCAGTCCAAGATTGGGCATAATCAGAGAGCTTCACCGCATCCGGCAGGCCCTCCGCTGGGGTCTGGTACAGCACGCCGCCCTGCAGCGTTACCGCACGTGGAAGGGACAGACTATTAACCCAGCCTTCCGCCTCCCAGGATGGGTGCTTGGTGGCATCGTCACCGCGGCCGTTGCCGTTGAGCAGACCGAGGATGACCGCGCGGTCGTAGCGGCACTCCTGCGGAATCGTTCCGGTCGTGGTGTTGGTGTTGCGCGGGCGGGAGAAATCGTGGCCAAAGTCCACGCGCTGGAAACCTTTCGCCACGGTGAACACGGTGCCATCAAGGCGGCCCACGATGTAGCCGGAAACATCACGGCCCTCGCGCTCTAGTGTCACGAAGAGCACATCGTAGATTTCCCTATCGACCTCGTCGCGCAGGCGCACCAAACGCGGCGAGACCACCGGCGGGATGGGGGAGGTGGCCGGAACCTCGCCGTCCTCGAAGCCAGGATCACCATCGAAGCTCAACGGTCCGAGCAGCGTCCATGCTTCGCCGTTGGGGCTATCCAGAATCACCGGCACCGGCGCGTCGGAGTGCCCGGTCAGGGCCAGCATGAGCCAGCCATCGTGGCCTTCCTCGCGGTCCTCCTTAGCCCAATCCGGGACCACGGAGGGAGAGCGGAAGCGGTCGTAATTGGTGCTGGCACCGACAGCTTCGCCGAAGCGGACAACATCCGGGTCGAGCGCCGAAGGGTCATCGGAGACGACGCATTCATCGGCGTAGTCGGTGTAGCGTGCCAGACGCACGCTCGTGCCCACCGAAGTCACCGAGGTGAAATACAAGTTGAGGGCGTCCTGGCCCTCCGCGACGGAGCCAGCACGCAGCGACAGCTCTCCGCCTACGGGGGCGAGGACGTCGTCGCAGTCCAGCCACTCAAAAGCTGTTTCTTCGGACGTGGAATGGCCCCAGCGTGCGGGCTGGTCAGCCGCAGTCCGGTATTGGTGGAACAGGTGCCACGTGTTACCGTCGCGGACGATTCCCGCGGGGGCGTCGAGCAACCCGGTATCGGGAACGAAATGAAGTTCTGGGCGATGAGGCGGTTCGTTAAGAGTCACGGCAGTCCTTCCTACATCAACGAACGGTAAATGTCCACGGTCTGCTGCGCGATGGTGGCCCACGAGAAGTCATCCATGGCGCGCTGGCGACCGGCGCTACCAAAGCGCTGCGTCAGTTCCTTGTCCGCCGCAACCCGATTCACGGCGGCGGCGAGGTCGGCCTCAAAAGTAGTCTCATCGGCGGCGTCATAATTGACCAAAACGCCGGTCTCACCATCCACGACGACCTCTGGGATGCCACCCACATTGGAGGCTACGACCGCGGTGCCGCACGCCATGGCTTCGAGGTTAACAATGCCCAGCGGCTCATAGATCGACGGACAGACGAACACATCGGCACCGGAATAGACCTGCTTAATCTCCTCGCGGGACAGCATGTCCTTAACCCAGAACACACCATCGCGCTGCGAGCGCAGCTCCTCCACGAGGGCTTCAGTCTCCGCCGCAATCTCCGGCGTATCCGGCGCGCCCGCACACAGCACGAGCTGAATGTCTTCGTCAAAGCTCTGAGCCGCCTTGAGCAGGTGCTTGACGCCCTTCTGTCGGGTGATGCGGCCGACGAAGGCGGCGATGGGGCGCTGCTTATCGACGCCCAGCTTATCCAGCACCGCCGACTCACCCGGCTGCCACACCTGCGTATCGATGCCGTTGAGGACCACATGCACCTTATCGGCGTCGATGCGGGGGTAGGCATCCAAGATGGAATCTTTCATGCCGGCCGATACGGCGATGACGGCGTCGGCGTATTCCATCGCGTTCTTCTCTGACCAAGAGGAGACCTCGTAACCGCCGCCCAGCTGCTCGCGCTTCCACGGGCGGTGCGGCTCGAGGGAGTGCGCGGTAACCACGTGGGGGATGTCGTACAAGCGGCTGGCGAGGTGCCCGCCAAGGCCCGTGTACCACGTGTGGGAGTGAGCCACATCGATATCGGAGGCGGCGTTGGTCATGCGCAGACCCGTAGACAGTGTCTGCAGCGCGGCGTTAGCATCCTTCAATGCGGGGTCAACGCCATGGACAAAGACGTCTTTCTCGTCACGCTCAGACCCCATGCAATGGACGGAGACATCGATGATCTCGCGCATGAAACGGGTGAGCTCTGCAACATGGACGCCAGCTCCACCGTAAATCTCAGGCGGATACTCCTTAGAAAAAATTCCGGCTCTCATACTCGCCAGAATACGGACATTCCGCAGCGCGCGCTAAACCTTCCTATCGCGCGCCTCGGGCGCGGCGCGCAGCGGCTTTGGGACGCAAACACGAAGGAAGCATGCAAGCGGGGTGAGGGAGGTTAAAGGGGGTAAAATCACGCAAACTTCTACTGCACGATGCGGAAAATGTCTATAAGTTGGGTGGTGTGAGAAGCCTTCCTAATGTCCTTGCCATTGTCCTTGCCGGCGGCGAGGGAAAGCGCCTCTTTCCGCTGACGGAAGACCGCGCTAAGCCCGCCGTTCCTTTCGGTGGTTCCTACCGCCTGATCGACTTCGTGCTGTCCAACCTCGTTAACGCCGGATACCTCAAGATTGCGGTGCTGACCCAGTACAAGTCCCACTCCTTGGACCGCCACATTTCCCAGGCATGGAACCTGTCTGGGCCGACTCCGCAGTACATCGCCTCCGTACCCGCCCAGCAGCGCCGCGGTAAGCGTTGGTACAACGGTTCGGCCGATGCCATCTTGCAGTCGCTGAACCTGATTTATGACGAGAAGCCGGATTACGTCATCGTCTTTGGCGCCGACCACGTCTACCGCATGGACCCGGCCCAGATGGTGGAGGAGCACATCGCGACTGGCCTGGACTGTTCGGTGGCAGGCATCCGCGTCCCGCGTTCGGAGGCTTCTGCCTTTGGCTGCATCCAGGCGGATGGGATGGGCACGATTACGGAGTTCGTCGAGAAGCCTGCGAATCCTCCGGCCACCCCGGATGATCCGAACATGACCTACGCCTCCATGGGCAACTACGTCTTCACCACGCAGGCGCTTATCGACGCTTTGCTGGAAGACGAAAAGAATGAGGACTCCGCGCATGACATGGGCGGCAACATCATTCCTTATTTCGTGAAGCGCGAGCAGGCACACGTCTACGACTTCATGGCCAATGAGGTGCCCGGCTCCACGGAGCGTGACCATGGCTATTGGCGCGATGTCGGTACCATCGACTCCTTCTATGAGGCGCACATGGACATGATTTCTGTGCACCCCATTTTCAACTTGTACAACCGTTCGTGGCCGATTCACTCCACGGATGACTCGAACTTCCCGCCGGCGAAGTTCGTGCAGAACGGTATCGCGCAGTCTTCGATGGTGGCTCCGGGCTGCATTGTCTCCGGCGGTACGGTGCGCAACTCTGTGCTCTCCTCGGACGTGCACGTGGCCGATGGCGCGACGGTGGAAGGCTCCGTCATCCTGCCGGGCGTGCGCATTGGACGCGGCGCGGTGGTCCGCCACGCCATCCTGGACAAGAACGTGGTGGTCAGCGATGGTGCGATCATCGGCGTGGACCGCGAGCGCGATGAGGAGCGCTTCAAGGTTTCCGAAGGCGGCGTGGTCGTCGTGGGTAAGAACGTAAAGGTCTAAGCCGCGAGACAGCACAGTAGTTTAAGCGGGCGTGCGGGTGGATTGAAGTCCACTCCACGCCCGCTTTTCGTGGCTTTGATGTCGCCGACGAGTTCCGGGGTGCTTCAGGAGCCTGCGCGACAACACTCCCAGCAACAGCACCCCCTGCAACAACACGCGCGGCACAACCACCCCCTGCAACAACACGCGCGGCACAACCACACCCTGCAACACCACACCCTTCGCGCTCACCGAGAGCGCGCGGCCCGCTTGGCGAAGCCCCACGGTGAGCGCGAAGGGCGGGGGTGGGAACGGAGAAGGAGTAAAAGTGGGCACAAAGAAGGACACCGGCGCCACAGGGCGGGGTTTTGCTCGGAGACGTATCAGTGGCTAAACCAACGGTGCCCTAAATGACGAAAGTCTCCGTGCCGATCGAAAAACGGGCGATGGTTTTGGCAGATCGGGCAGTTTCAGAAGGCGGCTACAGCTTGGTAATGAGCGTCAGGCCCGCGCCGTAGGGCAGGCGCGTCACGGCCGCGCCCTCGAGGGAGCGGGCAACCTCGTCGGCCTCGCGGGTAGCGGCGGTGTCGCGGTCGGTGCGGGAGGGGTCGGCCACGGTGCCGTCGAGAAGCGCATTGGCCAGCACCAAAGTGCCGTGCTGGTGCAGCAGCGGCCAGGCGGCCTTGAGCAGCGCAGGCATGTCGAGCGCGGGGACCTCGGCGTAGATCACCTGGTAGGTGTCATTAGCCAGACGGCCCATGATGTCGAGGGGGCGCGAGGGTAAGAAACGGCCGCGGCTGGGGGAGTAGCCGGCCTCGCGGAAGGTTCGCTTGGCGCTGGCTTGGTGCTCTGCCTCCGGATCGATGCAGGTGAGGATTCCGTTCTCTGGCATGCCGGCAAGCAGATAGAGGCCCACGACGGATGCTGCGGGAGTAATCGCCACCGCCTGCGGCCGCGAGGTGGTGCCGGATGAAACCGCCGCGAGCGTGGTGAGCAACTGGCCGGTTGCCTCATCCGGGGCTGGCAGGCCGTACTCCTCCGCGTGGGCGCGAGCGCCGGCGAGAACCTCGGAGACCTCGCTGGTGGATTCGATGTAGGTTCGCATTGCGTCATAAGCCGTAGTAGTCACAAAAGAAAACCATAGTGAAATCGCCACAGCTGCGTGCCGAGAATCGCCCACAACTCTCCTCAGCTGTGACGCAAGAAGCGCATGTAAGCGTTGTGACGGATTCACAGGCTGCTCACAGGGCCGTGGCTGGAGTTTCGACGCGCACTATAGAAAGATATTCGGCATGACCACACAGCAGCGCGAGTTTGAGCACGCTCACCGTTCCACCGATTCCTCCGCCACTGGCAGCCATGATGCCAGCGCTGAAACTGAGAAGTTGACCGGAACCGCTGCGTTCGACGCCGGCCAAGCCGATATGCCTTCCTGGGGTGAACTCGTGGCTGAGCACGCCGATGATGTCTACCGCTTGGCTTACCGCCTCTCCGGCAACCAGCACGATGCTGAAGACCTCACGCAGGAGACCTTCATGCGTGTCTTCCGCTCCTTGGATAAGTACCAAGCGGGAACCTTTGGGGGCTGGCTGCACCGCATCACCACCAACCTCTTCCTGGACATGGTCCGCCACCGCTCCAAGATCCGCATGGAGGCCCTGCCGGAGGATTATGAGCGCGTCCCCGGAACCGACATGACCCCGGAGCAGGCCTATTCGGTAGCTAACCTGGATCCGGCGCTGCAGTCCGCGCTGGATAACCTCGCACCGGATTTCCGCGTGGCGGTGGTTCTCTGTGATGTCGTGGGCATGAGCTACGACGAAATCGCCGAAACCCTCGGCGTCAAGATGGGCACCGTGCGCTCCCGCATCCACCGCGGCCGTTCCCAGCTGCGTGCCGCTCTGGAGAAGGAAGCCGAGAGCAACGCAGACACCCGCAGCCTGCTGCGTACGCGCTAGACTGGGCAGCGTTTAAGTCTGAGACCGCGAGAATTCTGCCGCCTAGGGCAGAGGAGCGCGCACTGAGGTGAGGTGACGTTGAGGTGAAAGCAGAAGGACATAGCAGCGACGGCCAGTCCCTGAGTCTGTCCGGATTCTTCACCGAGGCCCAAGCCAAAGTCCGCGATAAGGCGAAGGCCCGCGCCCAGCGGGCAGATACCATCGGCCATTTGGGGCCCGAGGCGGTCGTCGCTTTCGTCGACGGCGAGATGCCCGCCAAATATGCCCACCGCGTACGCATCCATCTCGTGCACTGCCCGGAATGCCGGGCAGAAATCCACCACCAGCGCAACGCCGCCGAGTGGGTTCGTGAATGCAGCGTGGAATCCCATGTCAAGGCTCCTGATTCCCTGATGGCGAAGCTTGCAGGTATCGCTCATCAGGGCGTAGGGCCCGGGCCGGATGCGGAAGCGCCTGCGCACCAGCCACGTCAGGATTTCTTGGACAAGGTGGAGATGGTTGTGCGCGCCATCCGGCACAACCAGCGGGGCTAAGAAGAGCCCCAAGCCTTCCGCGCGCCCGTCGCCCAGTTACCTCTAGCGAAGTAGTTAAGATAGTTTCGTGTTTTCCTCAATTGGTTGGGTAGAGATCCTCGTCATCGTGCTGCTGGGGCTGGTGATCATCGGCCCCGAGCGCTTGCCCGGCGTGATTATGGACGTCCGCGCGGCTATCTACGCCGCGCGCAAGGCCATTGCGAACGCCAAGGCGGAGCTCAACGGTGAGATGAGCGGTCTCGGCGCGGAGTTCGATGACCTCCGGGTGCCCCTGAGCCAGGCGGCGGAATGGACGCGCATGGGCCCGCGCGGGGTTATCACCAAGGCGCTTTTCGACGGCGACGATTCCGCCTGGGACGACTTCAACCCGAAGAAGATGGCTGAGGACATCAAGAAGAGCACCAGCCCGTATGAGCATGACGCGGAAATAAACAACCAACCCGCGCATAACCAGCAGGGGCCGGCACAGCCAGCGCCGGAGCAGAACACTGGCCGGCCGACCTTCGATTATTCGCAGGTCTATCCGGACCTTGGCGCCCAGCAGCCGGCGGGGGAGAAGGCGGCTAAAACGACACAGCCCCCGCGCGGCGGAAATGCATCCACCGGCGAGGGCAGCTCCTCCTGGGAGGACGTCACCTAAGGGTTATTTAGCCCTTGCGGGTGACACCCAAGCCAAGCTTCTTGCCCACGAGGGAATCGGAGCGTACGGCAATGGAATCGGCCACCTTGTTGATGGCCTGGGTAGCGGGGGAGTCGGGCGCGGAAATAACGATGGGGGTTCCGGCATCGCCAGCCGCGCGCAGGCTCGGATCCAGCGGGATGCTGGCCAGCAGGGGAACCTCGTGGCCCAGCAGCACGCTGAGGCGCTCGGCCACTACTGTGCCGCCGCCGGAGCCGAAGATATCCATGGTGGAACCATCCGGCATGACCATCGCACCCATGTTCTCAATCACGCCGGCCACGCGCTGGCGCGTTTGCTGCGAGATGGAACCGGCGCGCTCGGCAACCTCGGCCGCGGCCGCCTGCGGGGTGGTCACAATCAGCAGCTCCGCATTGGGGATGAGCTGGGCCACCGACAGGGCAACGTCGCCGGTACCCGGCGGCAGGTCCAGCAGGAGCACGTCGAGGTCGCCCCAGAAGACGTCCGCGAGGAATTGCTGGAGGGCGCGGTGGAGCATCGGCCCGCGCCAGACCACCGGCGCATTGCCCTCCACGAACTGGCCAATAGAAATGTGCTTGATGCCGTGGGAGATGGGGGGAAGCAGCATTTCGTCGTCAAGCACTGTGGGGCCCGCCGTGGAACCCAGCAGGCTGGGCACGGAGTGGCCGTAAATATCGGCGTCCACGATGCCCACCTTGAGCCCCTTGTTGACCAAGGCAGCGGCCAGGTTCACCGTGACGGAGGACTTGCCCACGCCTCCCTTGCCGGAGGCCACCGCGAACACGCGGGTGGTGGACTCGGGCTTGGCAAAGGGGATCTCCGGCTCGGCTTGCCCGCCGCGCAGCTTCTGCTTGAGCTCTTTACGCTGCTCGTCGCTCATCGGAGTCATGGAGATGCTGATGTTGCCGACACCGTCGATCTCCGCCACGGCCGCGCGGGTATTGGACTCGATGGTGCCCTTCATCGGGCAGCCGGCGATGGTGAGATAAAGCTCGATGTCCACGTCCGGACCGTTGACGGCTACGGACTTCACCATGCCGAGCTCCGTGATGGGGCGTCCGATTTCTGGGTCATCGACGCGGGTGAGCGCGTCGCGAACGGAAGATTCAGTAATAGCGCTAGTCATAACGCGCATTAGTCTAGTCACTTGCTATCGGGGAGAGCCACACCGCCGTCTGGCCAGCGGGGTGTGTAAAATTCAGCCAGATGCCGCGGCCCAGCGCTGCGGACTGAGAACCCTGAAGAACAGCGACATGTGCGCTGCATGTCCGGTTGAATAGAAAGAATGCGCCTGATTCTGATGCCCCGCCTTATTGCACGTTCCCGCACCTTCGCCCGCGTTGTTGGGGTGGCCTTGGTGGGGGTTGCGGGGGCGTCGTTAAGCGCCTGCTCCGGGTATGAACCCAAGCCGGATCCGAACCCAGTGAACTCGGCGCCTATCACCATCATGATTGACCCGACATCCCATGAGCAGCGCGTGCTGGCGGAGATCTACCGCCAGACCCTGCGCGATGAGGGACGCGCGGCTACCGTTTCTCAGAAGCCAAAGCTGGTGCGTCAAGGAGGGGAGCACATCAGCGGGGTCAGCACTAACGGCAACTTCTTCGTGGGCTGCACGGGTGAATTCTTAAGCGTCTACAACCCGGAGGAAGCCCGCGCGATTTCCAAGGACTACGTGGCTGCCAAGGAAGAGGGCACCAAGGACGTGGACTTTTTGGAGCGCACCCACGTCGCGCTCATGGCCTCGCTGCCCCCGGAGGTCTCCGTGGTGGAGCCCGCCGGTGCCGAAGGCTGCCCCAAGTCAAAGCCGGAGCTTCCACAGAATTACGTTGTGGTCTACCAAGACGGGCTATTCAACCGCGATGAAAAGCTGGAAGTTGCCTCCTTTACCAAGTTCCTCACCGCGCAGGACCTCGATGAAGTGGTGCAGGAAGTAGACGACTCCGAGGATTTTGAAGAGACCGTGCGCGCCTGGATGGAGGCCAACCTCATGCAGAACCTCAACGAGGAAGGTGACTCCAACTCTTCCGGCGGCTCGGATTTGGTCCACGAGGAATCCTAGGAGATACAAGCTAGGGGGCGCAGTCCTCGGCGCCTGGGGGAACAACCTAGGACTGTATAAAACGGCGCTGGACACGCCCTGCTTGGCGACGTCTCGCCGCACCGCCCCACTCCCTACGTGTGGAAAACGATCAGTATCTCACAGAGTGGTCGATTCCAGGAAATCTATAATTCCCACGCGCTTGTGTACTTATTGTTAAAGATTCCAGGTAAAACCCTGTTTTTCTTGCGGGTTTATGTATAGGAGGATACAATTTTTAGAGTTCACCTGCCTATTTCCTGTCAATCCTTAAACGAATTTGTGAGGAAATACCTTGAGAAGCCGCCGCGGCTTTCGGGTTTCCGCACTGTGGGGTGGGGCAGGGTACTGCATTTGAAAGGACCTAAGGAATGAATGCACCACGAAGTGGCTCGGCCCGTCGGCCCTCTTCCCGTAAAGGAGTAGCAGCACTTTCTGCTATTACACTCGCGCTGAGCGGCCTCAGCATCACCTCTTTTAATACTGTCGTCCCCGAGGCCGCCGCCGCCCTGAGCGGCGGCATCCGCGACAAGTCGGGAGCGGTGGAGCAGGATGCCCAGAAAACCTCCGACCTCCCGGCTGGTTCGTGTACTGTCTCGGGAAGCACTGAGAGTGGCAGTCAGGCTGGTTTCAGCTGGTATACCTCTGAGCCGTCTGCGTCCAGCCCCAACAAGAAAGCCTGGGGATTGAGCGTCTCCTTTGACAACTCGAAGGACCGCACGTTCGCTGATTGGAGCTTTACCAATTCAGGCCTTATGGGTGCGTACCTCGATGCAGCGCAAATCCCCGCTATGAATGCGGGCCAGACCCTTGTTGACAAGGCAGTCACACACAAGGCCGACGAAATCCTCGATATTACTGCTTCTAGGCAACAACGAAACCTAAATCTCAACGCGGAACTGACTGACCAGAAAGTCAAGCAGTTCGCTGAGGCCGCCGCCGCCAACCCGGTACGTTACGCCTGGCAGGGTAACTATAAGCAGGAAAATCCCGACCCAAGGACTAGGGCCACCCGGGGAGAATCTGCAGGCTTTACGGCCGTCGTGAACCCGTGGCCGAGCGAGAACATCGAATGTAACCCGATCACGGTGTCGTGGGAGAACTTCGAAAAGCACGTCATCGTCCCCGGTGAGGAAACCAAGGTCGGTAAGGTCAATGTTCCTGCTGTGCAGAACGGTGGCACTGACGACTCTATGTCCCGCATGGTCGTGGAGGCTTACGATGGCAACGGCGCGTTCATCGGCACCACGGACCCGGCCGCATCCGGCGGTACGCAGAACCTGCGTATCGACGAAACGACCGGCGAAATCTTCTTCACCTGGCCTGAGTACCGCGGTACCGACCTGGCAACTGACAAGAACGTGAACTTCTCCGTTCTGGCAAAGCCGCGTAGCGTGGACCAGCTCCAGGCGGCTGCCGAGAACAACAACTTCGGGGAAGGCGCTACCTTCGACAGCTCCAACTCGCTGACTCGCTACAACAAGGCAAACGTCATCGACTCGAAGGCGTTCTCCCTTGATGACACCGAGTACCACACCCCGAAGTACGACAAGACGGATGCTTCGATCATCTCCGGCGTCGATAGTGCTACTGGGCCGATTGCTACCGAGCCGCAGAAGGTCACCTTCACCCAGACCCCTGACCTGATCAAGGACCTGGCAAAGAAGAAGGGTGATAACGGCTTCGAAGCCAAGGTTGAGCTGGATGAGAAGTACGTGTACGACGGCTGGACCGTCGAGATGGACGAAAACTACAACGTCACTGTCACCGCTCCGGAAGAGCCGAAGCCGGGCACCTTCGCTCGCCCGAAGGTCATCGTTGAATACTCCAACGGCTCCACTGATGAGCTTGAGCTGCTCGTGGTTGTTGACCCGAACAACACCCAGGTCACTGACTTGGTGCGCCCTGGTCTGTCTAAGGGCAAGCTGAATGAGGACATCACCGTTCAGGTGGGTACCAAGTCCATCATGAAGGGCCATAAGCCGGTCCACCCGGCCAAGTTCGAGATCGACGAGTCTACTGTGCCGGATGGCTGGACCGTCACCGTCGATGACACCGGCAAGGTCACCGCGAAAGCAGACGACTCTGTTGCACCGGGAACCGTCATCACCCCGAAGGTGAAGGCAACCTACCCGGACCAGACCACGGATGAGATCGAGGTCCAGTTCCAGGCGATCGTGGACATCAAGATCCCGACCTACGACACAGTGACTGGTCAGCCGAACGCGAGCGTCAGCCTCACTCCCGAAATCCCGGAGCGCGGTCTGAGCGGCAACACGACCGATGAACCCCCGACGCGCTACACCTTCGAGGATGGCACCAACCAGACCACCCTTACTAGCAAGGATGGCAAGACGTGGACCGTCTACGTTGACGAGAAGACTGGTGAGATTACGACCACGATCCCGAAGGGTGCGCAGGAAGGCGACATCCTGAACGTTCCGGTCAAGGCTCACTACAGCGATGAAGGCAAGCAGAAGCCGCAGACGGTTGTCGGCACTGTCGTCGTTATCAAGGGCGACATCAAGGCGAACTACAACGTCCAAACCACCGCTCCTGGCCAGGCAGTGAAGCACCAGGTTGAAGACGCGCCTGACGGCTCGACTTTCTCCTTTGGTCGAAAGGACGGCAAGCCGGTTCTTTCTCAGGAAGTCAACGGCTGGAAGTACACCATTGACCCGAAGACCGGTGAAGTTTCCTCCACCCCGCCGGCCGATGCTAAGCCAGGTGACAAGAACACCGTCACGGTAACCGTTAACGCCCCAGGTGGTCTGACGACTCAGGCACCGGTTACCACCGTGGTCAAGCTGACCAACGCCTGGGAGTCTGAGCCGGTTGTTCCGTCCCAGACGGTCTACCCGGGTGGCACGGCGACCTCGCCGATTGGCGTCGAGAAGCCTGCAGAGATCAACCTTGATGCGGACAAGCCGTTCATGATCAACCCGAAGGGCCTCGAAGCCACCGGTGAGAACAACGAATTCGGCAACCCCACCTACAAGGTGAAGACGGCTAACGGCGACTGGATCGTCGGCCTGGATGACAAGGGCAACGTAATCTCCACCGCGCCGGAGACCGCGAAGCCGGGCGACAAGATCGACGTTCCGGTCATCGTGACCTACGAGGACGGCTCTAAGGACAACACCACCGCAACGGTCAACGTCATCGACGTTCCGAAGCGGGAGGTTCCGTTCAAGGTCGAGTACAAGTACGACGACACCATCCCTGCCGGTACCTACAAGGTTGAGACTACGGGTGTGCCTGGCGAAGAGAAGATGAACCAGGACGGCACCTGGGATCAAACCAAGGCACCGGTCAACGAGGTCGTCGTCGTCGGCACCAAGCCTGCCGAGAGCGCCAAGGAAGTCACGTGGACGGTTCCGATTCCTTACCCGACCGAGGTTCGCGAGAACCCGGACCTGAAGCCTGGTGAAACCCGGGTTGTTCAGGAAGGTGAGAACGGTGAGAAGACCTTCACCGCTAAGTTCACCGCTTCGGGCGATCAGGCTGAGGTCGTCGAGGAAGAGACCACCAAGGAGCCTGTCAAGCGGATCGTCGAGTACGGCCCTGGCATTGCTCCGAGCGAGCTGGTGACCAAGACTGAGAAGCCGATTCCGTTCGACACCAAGGTGATCTTCGACGACTCCCTCGAAGCCGGCAAGCAGGTTGTTGACCAAAAGGGTGAGGTTGGTACCGAAGTTGAGACCTCGACTCAGAAGCTCGTGGACGGAAAGCCTTCGGGCGACCCGGTCGTGACATCTGAGCGCACGAAGGAGCCGACCGAGCAGATCATCCGCGTTGGCACCAAGACCACCGGCACCAACACTGAGACCGTTAAGTCTGAGGTTCCGTTCGGTGTGAAGATCGAATTCGATCCGAACCTGCCTGCCGGTAAGTCTGAGGTTGTGACCGAGGGTGTTCCTGGTGAGAAGACGGTGACGATCACGCGCGAGATCGTCAACTCGAAGCCTGGCGACCCTCAGATCACCGAGGAGATTACCAAGCAGCCTGTTGATCAGGTCATCAAGGTTGGTACCAAGCCGTCTGAGGCTTCCTCGAAGGTCACCTGGACTGCTCAGGTTCCGTTCGAGGTTATTACCCGTCCGAACCCGGAGCTGAAGCCGGGTGAGATCAAGGTCGTCCAGAAGGGCGTGCCTGGCGAGAAGACCTACACCGCTGACTTCACTGCCAAGGGTGACCAGGCAACGGTCACCCCGGAGGAGAAGCAGACCAAGGCTCCTGTTAACGAGATCATCGAGTATGGTCCGGCACCCGAGGACACCTCTGTGGTGACCAAGGTAGAGAAGCCGGTTCCGTTCGAGACTGAGATCGTCTTCGACAACTCTCTCAAGGAGGGCGAACAGAAGGTTGACCAGCAGGGTGAACTTGGCACCGAGGTTGTGACCTCGACTCAGAAGATCGTCAACGGCAAGCCGGACGGCGATCCTACTGTGACGACTGAGCGCACCAAGGAGCCGGTCAAGCAGATCATCCGCGTGGGCACTAAGTCGGAAGGCACTCACACCAGTGAGTATGTCAAGGATGTGCCATTCGAAACCTCGGTCATCTTCGATGACACGATGGAAGCGGGTAAGCAGGAGACTGTCCAAGAAGGCAAGCTCGGTAAGGACAAGGTCACCACGACGCTGACCATCGAGAACTCGAAGGTCGTAGATTCCAAGACCGAAACCGAGCGTGTGACCGAGCCGGTCAATAAGATCATCAAGGTCGGTACTAAGGGCAAGCCTGCCTCCACGCAGATCGAGTGGAATGAGAAGACTCCATTCGAGACCGAGATCCGTGTCAACCCTGACCTGCAACCTGGAGAGACTAAGGTTGTCCAGGAGGGCAAGCAGGGCGAGATCAAGCACACCGTCAAGGTCAACGCCGAGAACGGTGAGATCACCAAGGAACACTCCTCCGATAAGATCAGCGACCCAGTCAAACAGATCATCGAGGTTGGTCCGGCCAAGAACCAGACCGAACTTACCGATAAGCACACCGAAAAGACCCCGTTCGACACCATCATCGAGTACGACCCGAACCTCGAGGTAGGCAAGGTTGTTGAGGACCAGGCTGGTGCCTTCGGTGAGAAGGAGATCACCAAGACCTGGAAGCTCGAAAACGGCAAGCCAGTCGGTGACCCGGAAACCTCTGAAGAGGTCATCAAGGACCCGCAGCCGCGCAAGCTACGCGTAGGCACCAAGTGCAAGTGCGAGAGCCCGAGCGAGGAACCGAGCGAAGAGCCGAGCGTGCCGAGTG
>NZ_KV805048.1:0-223 GCF_001811515.1 Corynebacterium sp. HMSC076G08
GCATAGCCCCGACCCAGGTGTCATAGGCAGCTCGCCGTGCTTTCGCGCGGGCCATGGCGTGTGGGTTATTCGGGTTAGTAGTCGAGAAGAAAAAGGTTGGTGGGCGTGTGGCAGTGGTCATGGGTATCTCCCCCGAGATAAACATGTTGTAGAAGAAATGTTCTAACCATGATTCTAGTATCACACACTCCGTATGGCCATAGCCTGCGTTAAATTCGTGTCA